>NZ_JBHUDD010000140.1:0-16863 GCF_042677865.1 Lacimonas salitolerans
ACCCAACATTACAGAATCCAACTCAGGCTCAGACGCAAGCGCGCTCAAACACACCGATCGGCCCAAAAGCGATTCCCCTGCCTTGCGGGTGAGGGCGGCCCGCACCTCGTGATCGGAAAAGATGCTGCCATCATCGCGTTCGGCGGGTTCATCCAGTTCGATGGTGAAATTGGTGATCGCCGCCGTACGCAATTGCTCGCCAATGCGTTTTTTCACATCGCGGGTGGTCTGACCAACCTTGAGCAACCCCTCATGCGCCGCATCCGCGATGGCATAGGCATAGATGCGGGGCCGAGCGACGGGCTTGGGTGAGAGGATGTCGTCGATGGTTGGCCTATTCATCGTCACCGTCATTCACAGTTACCTCACCAAGCAAATTGCTGACCAATTCCATCGGACGAACGATTTTTTCAACAAATTCAATTTCTTCATTGGAAAGGCCGTACTTCACGTAAAGATCCTGATCTGTCCATTCGCGTGTCCAGTCCTGTGTTGGCACAAACGTATAGACCTTGCGGGTCGTATCCTGAGAGGGTTTGTGCAGAAGGATCAGGAAGCGAGTAAGGCGACATGACAGGTAGGATAGAACGCTCTCAGCTTCTTTTTTTGTATCAAAAGGGCCGATATACATATACGTCCAAGAAGAAATTGATCCCGGCTCACCAAGAAAAGGAGTGCTGATAATCCGATGGGGGTACGTGTCCTTATTGCCGGTGCCGGGAGCCGCTCGCCCAATATAGACTTTCCATTTATCGAAAACGTGTTGTTCTTTCTCGATTGCTGCGCGGGGCACATATCCTACGCCACCATTTCTATACACTTTCAGGTCATCACCACTTGGGCGATCCTTGCCCCGAAACGTACTTCCTAAACCAAACGAGCCAATCGAGCTTACCAATTCCATAAAGCGACGATCTTTTGGGAGCTCCACGGTTTTCGCATCGCCTGTTTCAACAAGCGCAACCTTTTTTAAGATTGAAACGCCCTCGTTAAATCTGATGAAAATATCTGCGCCATTTTCAAGCAGTGGACGGGTTGCTATCGATGGGGTTTCACTTTTGTAATGTGTCGCCACACGGCAAGGACCAGAGTTGTCACGATCCCACAAAAAGTAGCAAACTCCACCCTTCAAGCCCACGCCCGGAAACACGTCTGACGCGGAAAGAAAATCGTCTATTGATTTGAGTCGATCGTCTCCTAGCATCGTCTCACGGAAGTCGTCTAACCCCATTCCTCCAGAAAACCAACGCGAGGGGATGATCATGGTCAAATATCGTGGATCCAGATTTTTTGCTTGCGCAACAAATTGATGATAGATTGGCCGAGCCTGAGTTCCGTGGCCATCAGTGTTCAACTGATACGGCGGGTTCCCGATGATGACGTCGAATTGCATGTCGGCTCCAAATAGTTCGGCGATCCGCGCCTTGATGTTGTCGGTGTGAATGAACGCATAGGCGTGGGTTTCGCGTTCCGCACCCCTGTCCAGTGTGGCCTTGCTTGCCCCGCAGAACCTGCACTTGCCCTGTGCATTCCATGTGTGTTCAGTTCGTTCGAACCAGATATTGCCAGAGGGTGCGTTGAACCGGCGGGTGATGGAATGCGGCCCGGTAGCATCCTTGGAACAATAGACCGACCGCCGTGCCATCAGGCTGGTCAACTGCGTGGACCCGATGCCAAAGACCTGCCGCGTCAGGATGTGATCCACACGTTCCTGAAGATCGGGTATCTGGTTTTCCAGCCCACGGATCAGGCGTTGCGTGATCTCTCGCAGGAATACCCCTGATTTCGTGCAGGGGTCCAGAAACCTCACATCGGGATTGGCCCAGATATCCGCCCCGCCATGATCGGCCGCCCATGCCGCAGCGACCGTATCCAACATGCGATTGGCAAAGACGGGGGGCGTGAACACCTCGTCATTCGACAGGTTGGCGATGCAGGTCAGAACATCGGGGTTGCGCCCTTTGAGAACGAAACGATCTTGCATGGTCAGGCGGCCTCCTGCGGTTTGCCACCCTCTGCGGCCAGATCGCGGATCGTCATCGGCTTGTAGGTCTTGATCGGCGTAAAAATCTCATGCTTGCCCAGATGGGAAAACAGGGTCCCCTCGGCGCTGAAGGCGGATGATCCTGTCAGAACGTCCAGCCGGAAATCACGACGGTTGAACTTGCCCTTGCCGATATAGGCCCATTCGGCAAAGGTGATCGGGTCACCATCATGGGCTTTCATCGACAGGGCATCGCCCTCAATGATGTTTTGCGACAGCACATAGGATGCGGCGACATAGAGATCGTCCGTATCATCAATGCGCAGGTAATCGGCCAGTATTTCGAGCATATTGGCGCGACATTCGATGATGTTGTCGGGCAAAAGCTCGATCCCGTAGATGCACATTATCCCCAGCAGGGCGTATTGGCGTTTCTCGAACTCGGATTTGCCGAATTTCAATTCGACGGCGGCCAATTTGCGTTGCAAGACTTTGACAAGGAAATTCCCGCTACCACAGGCGGGTTCCAGAAACCGCGAGTCAATCCGTTCGGATTCTTCCTTCACCAGATCAAGCATCGCATCCACCATCCATTCCGGGGTGAACACTTCGCCATGGTCGGCCACGCGTTTTTTCGATTTGATCAGTGGCATAATATATTCGTTATGGTTGGCTTATCCATCTAGCTGAAATCTTCTTCTCGCGGGGGTGGCGATGCTTACACATTGGTCAGAGACCTAAGGCACAGACATTCAATGCCGACGCAAGCGTAGCCGCGCGAATCTTGGGGATCAATCGAAAAGGGAAGAGCTTGTGCGCAATTATCCCAAGGATTGCCGCAACTCCTGCGCCACCGCATCCGCCGCCATCCTTACCGGTTCGGCTGCGAGGTGGGCATAGCGGGCCGTGGTTTGGACCTGCGTGTGGCCGAGAAGTTTGCCGATCATGGGCAATCCCTGACCTGAGGCCACGGCGGTAGAAGCGAAGGTGTGGCGTAGGTCGTGGATGCGAACGTCCTTCACCCCGGCGCGGGCGCGGACGCGCTGCCAGAAGGGCTGAAGGTCGCTCAGCGACTTGCCCGGCAGGGTGCCGGCGATGACCCAGGGGTTGCCTTCGATGCGCCGGGCGTCGCGGAGCAGGTCGATAGCAGGCAGTCCGAGATGGACGACCTTGGCTCCGGTCTTGGAGTCCGGAAGCCGCAGAACGCGCTCGGCCAGATCAATGTATGCCCACTGCAGTGTCATGATTTCGTTCAGCCGACAGCCCGTCAGGATCAGCAGGCGCGCGGCGAGGATGGCCGAGGGCAGTTCGATGCCTTCGGCCTCCATCTCGCGCAGCACCTCGCCGATCCGGCGCAACTCCGCCGCGCTGAGGAAGCGTTCGCGCTTTTCCTCGGGGTATTTGCGGATGTGCTTGCGCGGGTTCGACCCGTCTGGCCGCAGCCCCCACATTTCGGCCAGCACGAACATCTTCGAGATCACCTCGAGGCAGCGGTTCGCCTGATAGGGGATGTGGCGCATTTCGTGGTGAAACTTCGCGACATCGGCGCGGGTGATCCCGGTGACCGTGAGCTGGCCGAGCGCTGGCAGGATGAAGCGCCGCAGATTTCGGCGATACTCGCCTGCTGTGCTGGCCTTGAGCCGGATCGCGATGTGTTCTTTGTCGAAACGCTCCGCCAACTCCTTCACCGTGATTGCTTTGCGCCCGGCATCCCGCTCGGCGGCTGGATCCTCGCCGTTGCGGGCGGCGGAGACGATGGTCATGGCGCGGTTGCGCGCCTGCTCGCAAGTCAGGACCGTGCTAGGCCCTAGGCTCATCCGCCGCGACCGGCGCCCCGCGCGATACTGGACCACATAACCCTTTCGCCCGCTGGGCAGCACCCGCAGCCCGAAGCCTGGGATCTCGCTGTCCCAGGTGAAATACTCTGCATCGCGGGCTTCCGCAGCATCGACGAGGCGCTTGGTCAGCTTGGGCATGGTGGTGGGCCTTCCGAATGTCTTTTGTCCATAATCCGGAAGGTGCGCTGGTAGTCAACGAACACATTGAAAATGCGCAGGAAAAGGAAAAGACGCGCGTTGCTGAGTAGGGCATTCTGCGCGTCTGTGCGGGGTGGAGGTGGTTTGAACGAATCAAAACACAGGTTCCGGGCTTTCGCCGTCGCTGCTATACCCACACAAAGAAATGGAATTCCTGTGGAGTCGAAAAATCCCTGCAGGCAAAGAGCTTGGAAGTATCAGGCGCTGAGCGCGCGGGCATTTGTGACGGGAATTGTGAAAATCCGACGATCGCCAGATGGAGTAGGAAATTGAAGGAATCCAAGGAGAAAGATCATGAGTTCACCGAATTTTTCTGAGCGGGTCCGGCGAGCCCTCGACGCGATCGAGACAAGAGAAATTACCCGCAGGGGGCTGCGAAATTTCTACGAGAACGCGATCCGGGACCCGAACATAACCGAGGCGGAGCGGGAGGCAGTGATCGCCGCGCTGGAAACCAAGATCCGGATTAGTGCTCCGCGCGATGCAAAAGCACTCTTCGGACCGAAGGACGCAGAGGCGCGTGCCCTCCTGGGAAGGGTTTATGATGCGCTCGCTGCCGAGTTTAATCTCAGCGGGAATACGGTCGGGGCTGGCGTGAAGACAGGCGGCAGCATGATCAGCGGAGACATGCATGTCGACGTCTACATCTCTTACAAGGCCGAGGATCGACGCCATGCGACCTTCGGCTACTTGGTGAAAAAACCAGGAAATGATCCGATTCTTGCGCTTCGGTTTTATCAGACAGGAAAAGGTGCGACGGAGCCGGATCTGCGGGAGGAGTTCCCGATTGATATGTTTGAAGAGGCGGCTGCCCGCTACCGGGAGAACCTTATGCGGATCCTCAGCCCGGCCACAGAGGGTGGGTGATGAGCCATAATGGCTGCGTTGCGGACTATCTCCGTATGCTTGATCTCATCATGACTGTCACTGGTCTTGATCGGGCACGGCATCGCGCAGGTTGCACCTAAATGCAACTTGGGAGGGGCATTCGATGTGATTTTTGTATCTGATTGCCCTGCTACCGCGACCATCAGCCAACGCTCACGCGGAAGCATTGTGGAAGCAAGAGGGCACAAAGTGCTGCCAGTTTCTGCGCAATCCTGCGCATGGTGCGCGCGGGGCAGGGGGCTCCAACTGGCGGAAATGTCGAAGGAATACGCAAACGAGCGCAATCGGGCGTGGTGTGTTCGACACGACTCATAACCTGAAGGTCACAGGTTCAAATCCTGTCCCCGCAACCAAATCTTCCAAATAAAACAAAAGCTTAATTCCCTAGTAAAACACTGGGGAATTTTGCGTGTAGTTTCTGGTCAACACCTGGTCAACATTTTTCGAGTCCCCCCACGACTGGAAAAGATGATCGTGCCACCAACCTTGGTCACTCCGGCAGATCGTCACGAAAGCGGTCCATCTGATGCATCCGCTCGTGCAGGATCGTGACAATGCCCACGTCCCCGTTTGTCAGCCGCCGCCAGTACACGAAATGATGTGCGTGTCGGAAGTAGAATCCCTTCACCCCGAACTCGGCTGAAATGGGGCGGGACGCGACGCCATGGCTTTCGATCCGGTCGAACGCCGCGAAGAGCTCGGTGATGTACCGATCCGCCTGCTCAGGGCCCCAGCGGTCGCGGGTGTAGCGGTAGATCTCGTCAAGCCGCAGCGATGCCGACTCCTGGACGCGAATGGCCACGTCGTTAGGCCCGGTTCCTGGCAATGACCTCTGCGGCGGTCAATGAGCTATAGCTTTCCTCGGGAGCTGCGAACGCCCGTGTCAGCTCAGCCTTCAGACGATCAAAAGCCTCCATCTCGGCCCGCTCCTTGTCTCGCCTGATCAGGTCGCGTACGTATTCGCTGATGTTCTCGTAGGAGCCGTTCTCGCCCACGTTCGACGCCACGAACTCACTCAGCGCGCCGCTGATGCGGACAGTCATCGTTGTAGTTTGGGACATGGTGACCTCCGCTCTTCCGTCTTCAAGATAAGCAATATTGAATGCATTGACAAGCGTGACCCTAACGCGAGTTTGCTTCCCCGGGTCTTGGAGCGGCGCGTTGACGATGAGGCCTAGTTCGTGAAGCGGTAGCGCACGCCTCAGGTTAGCCGTGCGATCATGCCCTCTTCGATACTCCAACGTGATTACACCTACTGCCAACGGTACATGGGCCGTGCATGCCCATTCAGCCACTCTGAGAGCGGTCGAAGTGGGGGAAATTGATATGTTTTGCAAGTTGTCGGCAAACAGACCGGTCAATGCGCCAAGGCTTGACGATCCATCTGTTGAAACCTGAGCCATGTCCGCGTAGACTACTTAGTCATACCGGAGGTGCATGATGACCCACAAGACCACCCTGAGCTTTACCGACCGGCACCATCGTTTCTTGACGGAGAAAGTCGGTGAGGGCGTGTTTGCCTCACAAAGTGCGGCCGTTGCCGCAGCGCTTGAGCAGATGATCCGTGATGAAGAGGAGCGGGCTATCCTGCTTGATGGTATGGTCGACGAAATTCGGGCGAGGATGCAAACTTCGCGCGACGAATATGTTGAACCTGCGCCTGCTTTTGCGGCCGCGCGTCAAGCCATCTGAGCGCCGCGCGCAAGATGAAATACCGTATCCGGTTCCACCCGGCCGTCGCGGACGATCTGAAATCGATTGCGGAAATGATCGCCAGCTACGCGGGGCCGCAAGCGGCACAGCGTCGATTGGCTGAGATTGAGGAAGTCGTATTGAGCCTCGCGGACACGCCGCACAAGGGCAGCATCCGAGCGGAGATAGCTCCGGGCCTTCGCGCCATTCCTGCAGGCAGGAAGGCAGTTGTCGCCTTCACGGTCGATGATGCCACGCGAACGGTTTTCGTACATGTTGTCGGCTACGCTGGTTCCAACTGGGTTCAGCGAACCTCATCACGAGGACAATAACTGTGGCTCGGCGTCCCGCACATAAATGGGCCTTCAAGTCGGGCATGCGTGCCGGTGCGTACAGTTGGCGCTCCTCGGCAAAGGCTATCGGCAGGCTAAAGTCCGCCAGTGCCGAAATCCGGGCGGTGGCCCGCTCGGAACCTGTGATCGCCGCTGAGGGCGTCATTGCGCTGGCCCAGCGCATTTGGCCCGCTTTTGAACATATCGACACATCCTCCGGGGCGCTCGGCACAGCGGTCCGGAGGACGCTTGATGAGCTTCTGCCAATCTTGATTGATGCGCCGGCCGATGAGAACACCCGGGCAAAATGGCTGGAGCTTCTGCGTGAGGCGATCCTCGATGACGGCGTTGATTACCTCGCACCGATCGCGGATCGATTTGGTGAAATCGCGGCTTTCCCGGCTTTGATGAACCTGCATGCTGACCGTGATCTCGATCTCATCCAGGCCGCATGGTCGGATCACGTACGTTATGCACATGTTCCGACGGCGACCTTGACGCTGTCCTGCCTGCTCGAGGCAGGGCGTTTCGCTGAGCTTCTAGATTTGCTGGCGATCAAGAAGACCCACCTGTGGTTTGACGAAAAGTTCGGCGCTGAGGCCCTGTTGCGTCAAGGGCGTGAGGATGAAGCCTTGGCCTACGCGGAGGCACTTCTTGCCGATGACC
This sequence comes from Lacimonas salitolerans, assembly GCF_042677865.1. NCBI lineage: Bacteria > Pseudomonadati > Pseudomonadota > Alphaproteobacteria > Rhodobacterales > Paracoccaceae > Lacimonas > Lacimonas salitolerans. The sequence goes on from NZ_JBHUDD010000140.1 coordinate 7,599, forward strand.
GCCCGCCTTGGGGGCGTCGAGACATTGCCCGCTTTTGTGAAAAGATCCTGGTCCGCCAAGGCCGTGAGGAGGATGCCTATCGTCGATTTGGTCTACCCACCGCCTCGGGTAATACCTATCTCGCCATTTGGCGTGATCTCGTGAAGCGCTACCCAGACCTCGACGCCCGGATGATCCTCGAGGATTTGATCGCTGCTCACGGTTCAAAAGGAAAATGGTTTGCCGCGGCAAAGACGGCGAGGTTCCTTGATATCGCGCTGGATTGCGCCGCTCAACATGACGCGGCACCGGCAACCTTGATCCGCGCGGCCCGGGACCTGAAGCTCAAGGAGCCCAATTTTGCCGCCCACGTTGCCGTATGTGCGGTCCGACATCTCGTTCAAGGCCGCGGTTATGAACCATCGCCGTTGGACATTGATAAAGCTGTCGAGCACTTGATGGTTGCTGCGGGACGCATTGGCGCGTCTGACTGGGCGCTGCAGGAGCTGCACTGCATCTCAAGTTCACCCAGATCAGCGGGCCTCATGGCGGATCGGTTGGCGCGTGTGCTCTCTTCGATCGACGAATCCAGAAATAAGCATTGAGAGGCTTGTCGTCTGCCCGCGTGGGCCTCAGCCTCACGGGCAAGTTGGGGGAACCGTCCTCAAGCTGACGACCCGTGCATTTCGCTTGGCGGTCTAAAAAACATCGAGCGGATCACGGCTGCCAGCTTGTGCATGTGATCAAACCGGTGAGAGCCGCCCGGAAAGGTCACAATGGGCAAAATATCCCCAACGATTTGCAGGGTTCCTTGCGGGTCGATGACGTTGTCGCCCATGTCGAGGGCAACGAGCCCTTGGCCATCCATTCGAAACGGGAGGGCGTTATAGGCCTCGACAGTCTCTTCTCGTAGGGTGAACCGCGTCCCGTAGTGTGTTCCACCCTCGCCAATATATTTTTGGAGCGAATGTGAAGGGGTAACAGCCGGGTTTATGGCCACATACGGTAAGCCAAGTTCAGTTCCGAGCCAGGCGGCAAAGAAGCCACCCATGCTTGTGCCAACGACCAGGTAATTCCTGCGTGCGGACATGGCTTTCTGAAAGGAGTCGAAAACCTTATGTGGTGGGCGCGTGTAATCGACCGTATTCCCGTCGACGATTGCGGCGGCACTCAACGCGCGTACCTTGTCTTTGTTGGCGTCGAAGTGTGACGCGAACCCATGACAGTAGTAAATGTGATCAACGTTTGTGCCTTGAATGAAAGGCCGAATGCGGTCTGCGATGTCGTGGTGACCAGTTTTGGCTCCGTCAATAACCACCTAAGGCCAAATAACATTGACTGGACGCACACCGTCACTTGGCGCCTCTAGCAAGACGGAATAATCGTTAAATTCTGTGAAAGCTACTCGTGCATTGTTAATTTCAATTACGGGGATTACCAAGTGAAAGATATCTTCAAGTTCTTCCTCCGAAAGGCCACTGTCGGCCTCAACTTCCAGATACACTGCAAATCCAGAAATTGAAGGGATGCCATCTCCTACCTCAACGGCGTTGGGACCGTAAATACCGATCGCCCTTATGGATTTGAATTTTTCTGGATCGTCGAGGTCGCCATCGAAAATTACAGTTAAACTTTTTGTTGCCCAGCCTACCGCATCATCTTCAGAGATACCGTTCTCTGCAAACCACGCGTTGAGATCTTCTTCCTCATCAAGGTGGTCTTCATTAGTTTCAATATAGGTGCAGTTTGCTCCCCCGAAATCGAGGCAAACGTATTGCTTGTTCTTATTTGAGTCGTCGCTCATGTTGGTCTCCTTTGCTCTGTTATCATGGGGGTTATTGGGAGTGTTTCTTGAGAACGCCCAAAATCTTTTGGCACTTTCCAACATTCAATGCTGTTTCAGCAGTTTGCGAAGGCTTGGTGACTGGTTTCGGCTCCGTCAATAACCATACGTGTTCCGCACCCGATGATCACATAGACTATCGCTGATCTACGTTTTTCATCGCACGATCGATCTTGCGCAAGGTTCGGGATGGGATGCGACGTGCTGATTTTTCGTCATACGCACGCGACGATGAAGCCAAAGATCAGTGCTGCGATCCAGGTGAGTACGGGATATGACAGCTATGCCAAGAGAATGAGACTGACCCTAGAGCTTTTTTGCTGAAAACAGCCAGCCATCTTTTTTCAGTGCTGGTTTGTTGTTATCCTCAAACATATAATCCTCACGGAAGCGTGTTACGCCATCAAGACGGGGGCTTGCACCTTCCTTTATGGCTGCAACAGTGTCTTTGTGCACATTTGTTTTGAATTTTCCGTGTATTTTGAATTTATAGGACTTTTCGCTCAATTTTTCGGATATCAGTTCGCCTTCGTAAGCTTCTGTGCTTGCAACAGCAATATACATGGGTTGAATTGGGTCGCTAGGATTATCGATCATGAAGTTTATTGTGCATTTCGGATGCCCATAATTTTCGCAGATAGACTCTGCGCTTGGACTGTCCCAATTCGACATGAAGTCTGCTTCAGGGAATTCAATGATAAATTCGTCCTCGGCTTCAACATAAATGAACGGCATTCACGTGTCCTTTCGTTTTTGCAGCATCATTTGAGCAACGATGATCCGGCTCGGTTGGTCTCGGCGCTTCCTGCGTCAGTTCAAGCTATTCGGCCATCTGTTTAAGGCAAGTTTTTTCTACGCTCAGCATCTCGAACTCGTGGATTTTGATCGGGCTAAAGACGGTGTTGGCACCCCATCCCCTCAGGAGAATCGCTTTTGGACTTGGCTGGGTCGGTAAGCGGGTTGCGCCTGTTGGCGTGATGGATTCTGGATGGTGGTCTCATCATCTTGGAGCCTTCGATCATGCAGATTTTCCTCGACGCCTTCGGCAGCATCCCCGATCCGCGGGCCAGCAATGCCCGTCATGACCTCGGCGAACTGCTTGTTATCGCGTTCGTTTCGGTGCTCTGTGGCTCGAGTTCCTGTGCGGAGATGGCAGAGTTCGGGCGCGCAAAAGAGAACGTTTTCAGAAGCTTCCTTAAGCTCAAGCACGCCATACCCTCACATGACACGTTTTCCGATGTGTTCGCGATGATTGACCCCAAGGCGCTGGATGCGGCCTTCGGCAAAGTGTTGGCTGAGGTCGCGGCTCTGCTTCAAGACGGTGATGTGATCGCCATCGACGGTAAGGCGCTGCGCGGGGCTCGGGGCAAGAGCGAGACCGCAAAAACCCGGATGATGGTCTCAGCCTACGCCTCCCGGCTGCGCCTGACGCTGGCCACGGTGCCCGCGGATCGGGGCGCAGAGTTGGACGCGGCCATCGAAGCACTCTCATGATCGCAGTCAATGATTTTGTCACGCTGGATCGACCGGCCCGATCGCCGGGGGTATTTTGTATAGATGTGCAAGGCTGGAGGTGGAACTGAGACGACGGTTGAGCATACTCTCATGCGCGGGTTGGATACCGCATGACCGTGGTTGCGTCTTGGAGCTGCCTCTTTCTGGGAACGAGCGTCAGCCTTTCAAGGACTGGCTCACAATGCTTCCCAAGGGTTCTCCACCGTGTTCCACCCCCAGGTTTGCACATCAGCTGATCGGGGTGTTGCGTTTTTGATGAATGAGCGTCAGGCGGGTTCAACCTCCTGCGCAATCGCCCAGATGAAGCCGACCATCTCTCGTGCAATTGCGGTGTTGGCCACCACTGTCGGCTTGCCGCAAGCCACAAGGTGCTTATAGCGTCGGCACATTCGCATCTGGCCTTTCCAGGCGATGTCGCGCACGCCTTGCCCCGCATTCGCGGGGATTCAAGCGGGCAAAAGTGCCCTGCAGTCCTCCGATAGCCCCTTACCTTATTCGATAAGGATTGCGCGGGACAGTGGATGGTCGTATCGCGATTTACTGTTAAAGATAAATTTCGTTGAATGCATCGCGGCTTCCCTGTATCTTTACCGGAAAAGGTAAGGTGGTGCAGGTGGTCAATAATGCCGAGAAGACTCTGCTGGCGGAAGCCGGTCGCCGGATCCGCGCGGCTCGGGCAGGGCAGGCTTTGAGCCTGGAGCAGCTGGCGCGTTTGACCGGTATCAGCGCTCCGGCGCTCTCTCTGATCGAAACGGGGAAACGCGATCCGCGGCTGACGACGCTGAAACGGATATCCGACGCTCTGCGCGTACCCCTAACATTGTTGATCGCCGACGGAGGCAGCGAAGCTCCCCCGCGCAGTTCCACGGCGGCTTCTGAAGGCTATGACCTAGGAGACTACCAGTGACGGCTTCTGTCTCCGTCTGGTTCGATGGCCTCGCGGTGGGGCAGGTCGACGTTGCTGCTGATGGGTCTCTCTCTTTCCATTATGCGGATCGCTGGCTGAAGACGGCCGGGGCTTTCCCCTTGTCTGTCACGATGCCCCTTCGGGCCGAATCCTATCCCTCGGACGTCATCTCGCCTTGGCTGGCAAACCTCTTGCCAGAGGAAGACCAGCTCAAGGTTCTGACCAGATCCCTTGGCCTCGACCAGGCAGATGTCCTCGCGGTGCTGGCAGAGATCGGAGGCGATACCGCTGGTGCTCTGTCCTTCGGTGCCGCGACCGATCGCGGTGCCTGGAAATATGCGCCGCTCACCGCCTTCTATGATACAGCGGATCCGCGACTGGCGCTTGAGCGCCACTTTGAAGATCTCGGTCGCCGGCCGTTTCTGGTTGGCGAGGAGGGCGTGCGTCAGTCGCTGGCGGGCGGCCAGAAGAAGTCGGCGCTCGCCGTTTTGGGCGCGGACGGCAAGCCCGTGCTGCGCTTGCCACAGGCGGGCGATGTGCTTGCTATCCCCCTCAACGGGGCGCCGTCCACTTTGATTGTGAAGCCCGACAACCCGAACCTGCCCGGCATTACCGAGAACGAGGTCTGGTGTCTGCGGATGGCGCAGGCCATCGGGATCGACGCCGCGCAAGCGACCGTCCTGCAGTCGTCAAAGCGAACCGCCATCGGTGTTTTGCGCTATGATCGCAGGATCGGGCGCAGCGGACAGCTTTTGCGCCTTCACCAGGAAGATTTTGCGCAGGCCAATGGCCTGCCGCCGGGGCGCAAGTACGAGCGAGGCACGCTGCCCGGGCTCGACCTCAAAACCCTCCTCGAGACCGGGCGCCATGTCAGTGCGAGCGATGCCCTGGGGCTGCTCGATCAGGTCATCTTCAACATCCTCGTCGCCAATACCGACGCACATGCCAAGAACTATTCCCTCATCCTGCCGGTGGGCGATGGCCCTCGTCTCGCGCCGCTTTATGATGTCTCGACGGTGCTGTCCTGGCCCCACGTCGTAAAAACCTACGCTCAATCAATTGATGGCAAGAAGCGACGCCCGGACACGATTGCTGGGCGGCACTGGGAAGCCCTTGCGCGGGAAGTTGGGTATCGTCCAACGGATGTAAAGCACCGTGTCCAGAAGATCGTTGACGCGATGGTGGTGAACAGCGCGAAGGTCATGTCCGAGGTAACAGCGCTGGCGGGTGCCACACAGGGATATGTCGTGCAGACCGCCACGGCAGTTGAAGAAAACGCCCTGCGTATGGCGGGGCGTTTATAATGCCCGCCTTGTCACAGCGCCGCGCGATATGTAGATTACCAAGTCATACTTGGAGTCTCATCATGACCGTCAAAACCACGCTCAGTTTCACGGATCGCCATCATCGTTTCCTGACAGACAAGGTCGGTGAAGGCGTATTCGCCTCGCAGAGCGCTGCTGTGGCGGCGGCGCTTGAACAGATGATCCGGGATGAAGAGGAGCGCGCCATTGCGCTTGATGCGATGGCCGAAGAAATCCGTGCACGGATGCGTACTCCACACTCGGAATATGTTGATCCCGAGGGCGCCTTTACGGCGGCCCGCGCCCGTATCGGCGTCGCGCGACAGGGATGACGTATAGCATCCGGTTTCACCCGGCTGTGGCAGATGACCTGGCGTCGATCGCAGAGCTGATCAGGAACTATGCAGGGCCGGAGGCAGCCGAGCGGCGTCTCTCCGAGATCGAAGCTGTTGTTTCCAGTCTGGCAGAGACCCCCTTCAAAGGCAGCGTCCGCTCAGAAATCGCTCCGGGTCTTCGCGCTATTCCGGCTGGTCGCAAGGCTGTCATTGCGTTTACCGTCCATGAGGCCGAACGCGAGGTTCTGGTGCATATCATCAGCTATGCGGGATCTGACTGGATCGCCCGCAGCACTGTGCGGAGGCGTTAGGGGATGGCAAAGACACCAGCACATAAATGGGCGTTCAAGCCGGGCATGCGCGCGGGCGCCTATAGCTGGAAGTCATCCGCCAAGGCCATCGAGCGATTGAAATCTGCCAGCTCAGAGATCCGGGCCGTTGCGCGCGTCGATCCTGTAACGGCCGCTGAGGGTGTCATCGCGCTCGCCCAGCGTATCTGGCCTGCCTTCGAGCACATCGACACCTCCTCGGGCGCGCTTGGCAATGCCGTGCGTCGGACACTGGTGGAGTTGCTGCCGGTCCTGATCGAGGCACCCGCGGACGAGAAAACCCGCGCCAAATGGCTGGAACAACTCCGCGAAGCGATCGAGGATGACGGCGTGGATTATCTTGCGCCGATCGCGCATTGCTTCGGGCAGATTGCGGCATACCCAGCCCTGATGAATCTGCACGCCGACAGAGACCTCGACATGATCGAGGCCGCGTGGTCCGATCACGAGCGTTTCATTCATGTCCCAGCAGCCTCGCTGACGCTGTCCTGCCTTTTAGAGGCGGGGCGTCATGACGAGCTGCTGGCACTTCTTGCGTGCAAAAAGACGCACCTGTGGTTCGACGAGAAGTTCGGCGCCGAGGCGCTGCTGCGTCAGGGCCGTGAAGACGACGCGCTCGCCTATGCCGAAGCCCTGCTGCAGGGGGATCGTCGTCCGTGGGGCTATCAGGACATCGCGCAGTTCTGTGAGCGCATTCTGGTTGCACAGGGGCGCGAGGAAGAAGCCTATCGTCGCTTCGGCCTGCCATCGGTCTCGGGCAATACCTATCTCGCTATGTGGCGTGATCTGGTGAAGCGCTATCCTGATCTCGATGCACGCCGGATCCTTGAAGATCTGATCGAAACGCAGGGCTCGAAGGGCAAGTGGTTTGCCGCCGCCAAAACGGCGAAGTATTTCGACATCGCGCTCGATTGCGCAGCGCAACCGAGTGCAGCGCCCGCGACGCTCATTCGCGCAGCGCGGGATTTTGTCATCAAGGAGCCAGCTTTTGCCGCGCAGGTCGGCTTGCATGCCATCGGTCATCTACTGGTGGGGCGCGGGTACGATCCAAACCCTTTCGATATCGACGAAGCGGTGACTCATGTCATGGCAGCAAGTGCGCGGATCGGGCAGGGGGAGCGGGTGCTGCAAGAACTCCAGAGGCTGGCTGCCAATACAGCCACCGACAGGATCATGTCAGCGCAGCTGCAATCCAGACTTGCAGATATCGAAAGGGGTAACGCTTGAATGGCGCCTTGTGGTGAAATGACAGCAGCGGTGGCATTGCCCGCAATCTGTCATTGGAAGATGACGGATTCAGCGTCGCGCGCTAAGCTGCGCTCATGACATTCGCCTTTTACGATCTCGAAACAACAGGCATCTCGCCCGCTTTTGATCAGCCCTTGCAATTCGCGGCCATTCTGACGGATGGCGAATTCCGGGAGATCGAGCGGGTCAATCTGCGTTGCCGCATCGCGCCGCATATCATCCCGTCGCCTTGGGCATTGGCCGTCACCGGCGTGCGCCCAGCGCAGTTGGTGGATCCGGAGCTGCCGACGCTCTTCGCGTTCACACAGGAGATTAGCGCGCTGATCGAGCGCTGGTCCCCCGCGATCTGGACCGGGTTCAACAGCATCCATTTCGACGAAGAGATGCTGCGCCATCCCGGACGTGCGCATCCACGACCTGCGCCACACCTTCGCCTCGCTGTTGGTCTCGGGCGGCGCCTCGATCGAGATGATCGGCAAGCTCCTTGGTCATACGCAGATCGGAACCACCCAGCGCTATGCCCACCTGATCGAGTCCCCGCTGCGCGCCGGCGTCAACGCGGTGGGCGAGATGCTGCGGCCGCGGCTGAAGGTGGTGGGGGAGTAGGCCCAGCGCAGCCGATTTCGTCGTTGTGAGAATGGCTTGGCGAGATGAGCTTAACCTTGATTGCACTGCAATCGCCCGTTAGCTTGGCCATGGTAGCCGGAGGAAATCATGGCCAGCATCACGATTCGCAATCTGGACGACGAGGTGAAGCGCCGGCTGCGTGTTCGCGCGGCCGAGCATGGCCGGTCGATGGAAGAAGAGGCCCGCGAAATCCTGCGCCAGGTTGTCGGGCAGGAAAAGCCCGCCCACAACCTCGCCGCCGCGATCCGGGCGCGCGTCGCGCCCCTGGGTGGCGTGGAGCTGGACCTCCCCCCGCGTGAGCCAATGCGCGAGCCGCCCGCGTTTGATCGGGCGTAAGCATGATCATTGTCGATACGAATGTCGTCTCCGAGCTTCTTCGCCCGTCCCCGGAACCGCGGGTCGAGGAGTGGCTCGCCGGCCTGGACGGGCTCGATATCTACCTGACCGCGATCTCCGAAGCGGAGCTGCGCTACGGCGTCGCGATCATGGACAACGGCAAGCGCCGCGATGGCCTGGCTTACGCCATCGATCGCATCCTGCGCGACGACATGGCCGGGCGCGTGCTCGCCTTCGACAGTGCCGCTGCTGAAGCCTATGCCACCATTGCCGCCAGCCGGCGCGCTGCCGGCCGGCCGATCGCGCAGGCGGATTGCCAGATCGCCGCAATCGCCCGCGCCCGTGGCGCCACCGTCGCCACCCGGAACACCGCAGACTTCGAAGGCTGCGGCGTCGACCTGATCAACCCTTGGGGTGACGCGTCGTGATGAGTCTTTGTTCAGAATATGGGTTGGTTTGATGCCGAAAAGAGAAAGTCATAAGGCCGGCAGCGAGCTGTTCATCGTCGACAATAGCGCCGATGAATGGAAGGCGCTCCGATACCTCCACGACTGGTGCCAGCTCTCTAAGTCAATCGACATTGCGACGGGATATTTCGAGATCGGCGCCTTGCTCGCGCTCGGCGACGAATGGCAGAAGGTTGATCATATCCGCGTCCTGATGGGAGATGAGGTTTCAAAGCGTACTAAGCGCGCATTCGAAGCCGGCCTTCAGGAAATTGCCTCTCGCCTAGACAGAAGCATCGAGCAAGAGAAGGACAAGAGGTCCCTTCGCGATTTGTGTGGGTTAAGGCGCACTGGCCTGTTCAGGGTCGCACCAGATGTTGTTGTCACGACGTGAGG
>NZ_JBHUDD010000141.1:0-22759 GCF_042677865.1 Lacimonas salitolerans
AAACAACAGATGAAACGGATGCGTCACCCGAACTAACTGCTCACCTGCGTCAGTCAGGCCTGCATTCCCTCGTGAGGTACAAGGTCCTGGAACAGGGCAGCTTCGCCTGGCCGAAGGTGCAAGACGGGGTGATGCGCCTGTCGCGGGCGCAATTTGAAGCGCTGTTCGAAGGTCTGGATTGGCGGCGGGTGGTGGCGCAACGGGTGTTGCCACCAGCTGCGGCAGGAGGACTCACCGGGTCAGTTTTGGCGTTGTTTTATTGGGCTTTCTGTCTCGGATCGGGTAGAAAGGGGCAATGGGATGGAAACGGCGCTTACACGCGAGTTCATGTCCGCGATGATCCAGTTGCTGTCATAGGCCTTGTCGCCGAGCAGCGCATCAAACTGCAGCCCTTTGATCAGAGGCGCGACACCGACCGTGTCATAGCGATTGCCCGGTAGCAGGATGAAGCGGACCAGATTGCCAAGCGCATCTGTCAGCGCCAGGATCTTGGTGGTCCAGCCGCCTTTCGATTTGCCTATAGCCTGACTGAGAGACCCCCTTTTGAGCCCTGTCCGGCGCGGTGAACCTTTACGATCGTTGCGTCCACCATCGCTATCTCCATATCGGGCTCATCGCTCAAGGCATTGAATATCCGATCAAATACGCCGGCTCGTGCCCAGTCACGAAAGCGCCGATAGACTGTGTTCCAGTTTCCAAAATCTGTCGGCAGATCGCGCCACGGTGCGCCAGTCCGCGCGATCCAAAATACAGCTTCCAGGAAGAGGCGCGGGTCCATCCCGGTCCGACCGGGGTCCCGTTTGCGCCCGAGGCAATGCGGCTCCATCTTCTCCCACTGATGATCTTTGATCACGAACCTGCTCTCATCCATTCGAACCTCCATTTTGGAAGTTTGAATCAGAAATCAGCCCAAAGGGGAATCCTGAATCTCAACAGACCCTAGTTCAAAAAGTCGAAAAGACTGCTTTGGCTGATTTTGGAATACGCCTGTCGCGCCGCGTCGCGATTGACAAGAAGGCTTTGCAACTCCGTGATCACCCGTTCCAGATCCGCCGCCGACAGATCATTGAGCTGCGTATCCAGCGCTACGGATCTGGTTAGCAGGTTTTCTTCCTGAGACTCTGCGCGCTCCAACCTGGCCCCGACTGTGGTCCGCGACAATGCGATGTGCTGACCGGCATCGATCAGCTTGGTCAACTGCGACCCCAATTGCTGCGCGACCGGTGCAAGGGTCTGCGCCGGCACACCATCCGTGGTGAAGGTGAATTTCGGATCCTTGCTGGCACGGTTCACGCCTTCGACGTCGAGCTCGGATATCGTGACGGTCCCGGTCCCGGCAGAGAGTTGCAGACGCCCGTTCTCTGACAGTTCGGCAGTGATGCCCGTGGCAACGCTTTGCGCATTGATCGCTTCGATCAGGCGGTCGTTCGACCCTCCCACAACTTCACTGACATTCACGGCCGTACGGCCCGACGGTCCCTCGATAACAAAGCTCACGTCTCGCGGCACCCGATCCCCGTTGAACTGCAACGACAGCCCGGGGTCGCCGGGCACCGACAAGCTGTCTCGAACGAACTCCTTGGTGGAAAGCGCGGCCTCGAAACTGTCGACAATGTCGAAAATACTGGCCATCCCCGAATTGGTCTCGACCTGCATGAAGACACGCCCGCCATTTACCGAGGTCGGCAAACGCATGGTTTCGGACGCTGCAAGCGTGTGCTCGCCGCCATCACCCTTGAAGTCTATCCCGCCACTCGCATTCAGCGCGAACGGCGTGGTATCTGTGGCATAGCCCGCAAATATCGCCTGCCCGTCCGTTGTGCGGCTGTTGGCAAGACCGACAAGCGCCGTGCGGATCTGGGCGACTTCGACGCGAAACGCCTCACGGTCGATCGGTGCGATGGTGTCACTGTTGGCGGCCGTCCCGATTTCACGCAGCCGCGTCAACATGTCGAATGCCGATGTCAGTTCCGCATCCGCAAGGGTCAGGCTTTCCTGTGCTGTCCTGACATTGCGCACGAAACCGGCAAGCTGGGTTGAGCGTTCTTCCAGCGCGGACAGCCTGACCGCATCAATCGGCTTGTCCGATGCCTGGGTAATCTCTTGTCCGGTCGAAATCTTGGTTTGACGCAGTTCGATTTCGTCATTGATCCGCGAAAAGCGGTTCAGCATCTGGTCAGCGAAAAGTTTGGTCGAAACAGACATGATTGGCCTCACGAAATCCGGATAAGGGTATCGAACATCTCACGTGCGGTTTGCAGTATGCGTGCTGCCGCCTGATATGCTTGTTGTTGCGCGATCAATTTGGCGGCCTCTTCGTCAAGGTTCACGCCGCTCAGTTCACTTTCCGATGCCACGGCCGCTTCATAGACCGCTTCATTCGACGTTCTGGTCAGGCGCGCGGCCTCAAGCGTGGCACCGATACCGGCGGCGATGGCGCGGAATTCGTCTTGATAGCTTTTAAAGCCTGTCCGCTGTTGGCCAAGGTTCAGCATCTCGTCCAGATTGCGCGCATCACCCGGTGACCGTCGTCCGGTAACCAGAGTGAACGTATCCCCCGTTTCGGCAAATCCAGAAAGCTCGACATCCTGCCCCGAGACATTGAACCGCGCCAGACCGTTTGACGTTCGCGTCGCGATCGACGCACCCGTCTCCACGTCGAACAGTTCAACTCGACTGGTGCCATCGTCCATCATCTCGACCCGGAAGTTTTCCGGTTTGCGGTCCCCAGCACCGCTCGGGGAGCCGATCTCGAACTGGGCCGCGATCCGCTTGGCACCTGTATCACTCATCACGACGATAAGCTCTTCGTCCGGCAGATCGCTCAGGCGCAGATAGGAGCCCGCTGTGCTGGTCGCGCCGGCCACGACATCAATCGCAGAAGCCGTCGTGCTGCGGGCGTTGAGCACACCTGCATCAACTGTCAGGCCAACCGTGCCGATCCTGAGGCCAAGCGCGGTCGCGTCGTCTCCGCCAGTCACGCTCAACTGTCCAAGGCCGGTCTGTTTTGCGCTCAAAACAAGGAAGTCGGTACCATCGTCGTCATTCTCGATTTCGGCTTGCAGGCTATTGTCCAACCCGGCGGGCACAGGGATCAATCCGGTTGCCGACTTTGTTACCGTGACGCTACCTGACACACCGCCAAGCGATACGTCAATTATGTAGGCCCCATTTGGCAGGTCCGACGCGATGGCGCGCCCCTGCAATGACGACGTTGTCTGCGCGGTACTCAACCCGAATTGGGCGGCCGTGGATTCGGACACCGGCACAGGCCCCGCGCCCGATAACTGGCCACCCACAACGCCAAGTGACAGCGCGAAATCGCCGTCCACTTCGTCCACACGGGGCACCAAACGCCCATTTTCCGGGCCTGTGATCTCAAAGTCCAAGGCCGTCAGACGGGTCGGGTCGCCGCCCTCGACACGCCTCAGTGTATACTCGGCACCGCCCAGCATGAAGCGCGCGGTCGTCCCCACAGGCGGGAAATCCCCGATGGCGCGCGCAGCCCCGGTCAGGGTCGGCACCGGGGCCTGGGCGCGTAATTCTGCCGCCATGGCCTGTGCCACCGCATCGCCCGAAAGGGTTCCGGGGGTCAAATCCGCAGCCGACACGCTGGCCGTGAAGGTCGACCCGTTATCGGCAGTCACCACCGCCTCATAGCGTGAGGACGGCGCGTGCACATTGGTCCCGTCAACACTGGTCGATGGTCCGTCAATCATCGGGTCGATATTGAACACCAGCGATGCCGCTGTGCCACCGTTCGAGAACTCACGCGCCACCAGACCGCCGGTGACCGGCTCGGAGGCGGAGGTCAGCGTCTCGGCCCCAGTAGCGTCACTTCTGATCTCGAACTCGGAACTGCTGAGGAACGAGACGGTGCCGCTGACCCGCATTTCATTCAGAAAGGGAATGGCGGATGTCGGAGTTCCGCCAAGGCTCAACGGGTTGAATTCCTGATCCAGGGCCACCGCGTCGAAACCAACACCATTCGGGGAAATGTTGCTGATCGCGATATCGAACCCGTCATCCTGAACCAGCGTCACCGCATCGCCGGACAACGACACCTCAGCGGTGATGCCCGTGTCATCGCTGCGCCTGTTGACCGCGCTGACCAGCGCATTCAGATCGCCATTGCTGATCTGTGCCGAAATCGTCAACGGATCGCCATCGAGACCGCCAAGGTCGAACTGGACGGATCCATCCGTGGCCGACGGATCAAGCGACAGGCGCAGGGCCGTCATTGCATTGGCGCGAACGCCGACCGGCGCGAAAGAGGCATTCGCGCGATCCGCGATCAAGGCGGCATCGGCCCCCGCCGGGATCGTGGCCGACCGGACAAAGCCAGTGGCCATATCCAGCGTAATCGTTTGACCCTGCGTCTGATTGACGTTGCTGTCCAAGGAAATCCCGACATTGCCTTCCGAAAGCGTCGTCCCGGTAGCGGCCGAAAGCCCAATAAGGTTGGCGGATACCTTGTGCGCGCCGCCCGTCAGCGGCGATGATGCCGTCTGGCTTTGCGTGACATCAATGCCACGATAGCCCACACCCCCCGCCACCGAATTGTAATCCGCGCGATACTCTGCCTCGCGGGTAAAACCGTTATCTACTGTCAGAAGATTGGCAACCTCATCCGTATCGAGCGGTATACCGGCGATCTGCCGGCCCTCTCGGGTAAACACCCGGATATCCGAGGCCTGCTGCCCTTGTGTCACGGTGGCCCCGATCGACGCACCCGTGGACGACACTGCAGAGGCCGCGGTCAAGCTGCGCGATCCGTCAGAAGCAAAAGCCAACCCCGTGGCCGATCCGGCAACGCTTATGCCCAGATCCGCAAGGGTTTTTCCCTTGTCAGATTCGACAACACCCATATCAAGGTATTTTGCAATTTCCGCGCCCGACTCCCAATTGTTTTTGACAACTTCGCCTGCTTTTAGTTTAAAAACGTCGCTTGGTCGCACGTCAAAGCTGTGAACGTCGTCGCCATCCAGCGTCAGGGTAAACGCCCCGATATCCGCGTCGACCGTGGCCGCGATGGATGCGGTCGCCTGCGTGGCCAGACTGGCGAGGGTGATGTCCTTGGTGCCGCGCGGTATGCTGCCGATCACGCCGCCCCGCAAAAGCTCTTGTGCCGCGACCGGCGATAGGTTGTTGGCCAGCACATCCGTCAATGGTGCGATACCCGAGCTTTCGCCCACCGCCGGTTGCGAGGTCAAAGCGGCCGACCCCAGATTGGTCGTATCCGGTGAGATCACGGTGGTGGACGACGCGGCGATCTCTTCAGGCCGTTCCAAGAGAAACGCGATCCGCGCGGCATCGCCGGGATCGCGCGTGAACGTCACCGTGTCGCCATCCTCAGGGGTCCCTGTCACGTCGATCACTGCGCCGTCGATTTCAAGCCGCGTCCGTCCCGTCGCCAACTCGGTTCCGGCATCATCCTTCAGGATCCACCGATCCGTTGACGCGGTATAGGTCATTTGCATGCGGTCAAGGCTGTCGGCCCGACCGGGAACCAGACGTATGGTCGCCTCGGCCGTGCCCTCGTTCGCGCGGCCGGCCGTGGCCGAGAACTGCGCGACGGCAAACATCTCGCGGCCCAGCTGGCTGTCAAGATCAATGCCCTGCGAATGCTGGGCATTGATCCCTGTGCTGAAATTCCGCGCCAGCATGTCCAACTCGTTGCTTGCCCGTCGCGTCGTTCCATACGCGTCGACCAGGCCACGCAGGCCGCCGGTTTCCAGTTGCGAGACGGTCTGCCCAGCCCCGACCCGGAAAAAGATGTTGCCCTGATCGCTGATACCGGCCGACAAAACCTTGCTGTCCTCGCCGGTCACGATGATCGGCCCGCCATCCGAGGCACCAAGACGCACTTCGGCCTCAAAGCGATTGCCGATCGCCACGCTGACCGGGACCATCGACGACAACCGGTCGATCAGCCGGTCGCGTTCATCCAGCAGCGTGTTGGGCGGATTGCCGCCAAGATTGGATGACCGCAATTTGCCATTGACCGATGCAAGTGCGCTAAGATTCTGGTTCACATCGTTCAGGCGTGTCGAAATCTCGTCGAATGTCCCGTCGCCCAATTCATCCAGCAGCGACGCGGTTGTATTGAATGCGTTGCTGATCGTGCGGCCCATCTCGATCGCGGCGGCGCGTGGCGCAAGATCGCCGGGACGCGCGGCAACTTGACCAAGCGTGTCGAAAAACGCGGTCATGGTGGTTCCAAGATCACCATCATTCGGCAGGACTGTGTTTTGCAGGCGCTCAAGCTTTTGCACGAACGCAACCGAAGATTCGAATCGGCCCGATGCGGTGCGCTTGCTGTCGGTCAGAAACGAGTCATAGGCGCGCCGCACCTCGCCCAACTGCACACCAAGCCCGGTTTGCGCTGTCAGGGCCGTCAACTCGCTTTGAACGCCGGAAACCTCGACCAGATTGGCATCGCGCTTGCGATAGCCTTCGGTGTTGACGTTCACGATATTCTGGCCAGTGACGTTCAACGCCTCGCGCTGTGCGTTGATCGCGCTCCGTCCGATTTCGAGCAAACTGGCCATTAAGGTTAGTCCTTACTTTCGACTGATGGCTGAAACTGTCGCACCAAGGCCTCTGCGACCCCCAATGACTCGCGCTGTGCCAAGGCGGTTGCATATTCCTGATCCAGCATGGAAAGAAACGTCTTGCTGCCCTCACTGTTTAACAATGGGTCGGCCAATTTCGCGGATCGGGCACTAGACAGAATGCTTTTCACGAAAAGCGCCTCGAACTGATCGGCGACATCTTCCAGCTGGGCGTCCTGTGACATCCCAAGCCCTTTGCCGCGTTCAGCCTGGCTTGATGTGCTCACAGCCATCGCCAATGTCGTGGAACTGATATCTGTCATGCTGGCCTGCCCTATGGTGGATCAGATTATGATCAGTTGCGCACGCAAGGCGCCCGCCACCTTCAGCGCCTCCAGTATGGCCACAAGATCCGACGGCGTGGCGCCGATCGCGTTGATCGCATCCACCACATCGCTAAGGTCGGTTCCCGGATCGAAGAGGAAGGCGCGGGCCTCGGGCTCGTCCACGGTGATTTCGCTGTCCGGAGTCAGGATCGGCTCGCCCGGCGCGTTCACCAAGGCATCCTCGGTAATGATCGTCTCGCTCTGCGCCGTCACGTTCATATCCTCGCGGATACGCACGGTCAGGCTACCATGCGTGATCACAGCCGGGGTGACATGGACATTACCACCGATCACCACTGTCCCGGTCCGGGAGTTCACGATCACTTGGGCTGCCGGCTCTGCCGGCTGCACCTCGACCTGTTCGATCAGACTGGCAAAGGACACCTTTTGCGCGGGATCCGAGGGGGCCAGAACCCGGATCGAGGCCGCGTCAATCGGCACTGCGGCGTTGTCGCCGAACACCACGTTGATCGCCTCGGCCACGTTGGTCGCCGTAGTGAAATCCGCCCGGTGCAGGTTCAGCACCAGATAATCTCCGGAAATGAAGGGGTTATCGACCATCTTCTCGACGGTTGCACCCTGCGGCACGCGGCCAACAGTCGGCACGTTGACCGTCAACGACGATCCGTCATCTGCCGTGACACCAAGGCCGCCCACCACAAGATTGCCCTGTGCGATGGCATAGGTTTCCCCATCGGCCCCAAGCATGGGGGTCAGCAACAACGTACCACCACGCAGCGATTCTGCTGGGCCAAGCGCCGACACGGTGACATCAAGCGTCTGACCCGGCTTGAGAAACGGGGGCAGGTCCGCCGTTACCATCACCGCCGCCGCGTTGGTCCCATCCATGTCGATCCGCTCGGTCACCATGCCAAAGCGCGACACCATGGATTGCAGCGACTGCAACGTGATGCCAAGGTCTTCGTCCCCGGTTCCGGCCAGGCCAACAACCAAGCCATACCCGATCAGCTGGTTGCTACGCACGCCGGCCACGCTGGCCAGGTCCTTGATCCGGTCCGCCAATGCACCGGTTGCCGGCACTATCACAAGGACCATTGCCAACACGGATAGCAGATTGCGACCGGGGCGCATCAGCACCGCCTCAAACCGGGTTCAGCGCGGAAAACAATTTCGGGAACAGGCCGCGACGCCCGGTATCTGCTACATCACCCGCCCCGATATACGTGATCTCTGCATTGGCCAGACGGTTGGAATTGACCACATTGGACGGCCCAATATCCTCACGCCGAACAATGCCGCTGACGCGGACATATTCGTCGCCGTTGTTCAGGGTCAGCTTCTTTTGGCCCAGAACCTCAAGATTGCCGTTCCCATGCACACGCATGACGCTGACTGTCACCAAGCCTGTAAACGAATTGGACTGCTCAGCAGCGCCCTTGCCCTCAAAGGTTTGTGCCGATCCGAACTGTGGATCCGGAATTCCAAGGAACCTCGGAAGCTGCGCGGTCACGTTTTCCGTCTTGCCCGCAGACGCCATCTGCGACTTGCTGGCCTGAAAGGATTCGTTCAACGCCACGGTCAGCACATCACCCACATTGGACGCCCGCCTCTGATACGCGAACATACCCGTTGCCCCAGAATGATAGATGCTACCATCCGCAGGACCAGAGCGCGCGGACGACTCTGGCATCACCGGCTGAAACGCTCGGCTTGCCTGATCCTCGACATAGGTGGAGCAAGCCGTCAGCGAACCAACGGCGAGGCAAAGGACAGCGTAACGAAGGAACCCCATGATCAGAACCTTACAAGTTATTTGAGATAAAACGCATCATCTCATCAGACGACGAGATCGCCTTGGAACTGACTTCATAGGCGCGCTGCGTTTCGATCATTTCGACGAGCTGTTGAACCACGTTCACATTGGAGGATTCAAGAGAGCCCTGCACCAGCTTGCCAAGGCCCTGCGCCTGAGGTGCCGCCACGGTTGGCTGGCCACTTGCGGCGGTTTGCACAAGGAAGCTTTCCCCGATCGGCTGCAAGCCCCGCGGGTTCGCAAAAGAGGCCAGTGTCAGCTGGCCCACTTCCTGAGGCGCCTCTTGATCAGCGACCTGCACGGAAACGATACCATCCTGCGAAATGTTCACCGCCAACACGCCTTCGGGTATCGTGATCTCGGGCTGCACGACATAGCCGCTTGGCGTGGTCAGCGCCCCATCCACACTGCGCGAGAATGACCCGTTGCGCGTGTAAGACACCCGGCCATCCGGCATGAGAACCTGAAAGAATCCCTGACCGTCAATCGCAAGGTCAAAAGAGTTGTCGGTATTAACCATCCCGCCTTGGGAATAAAGCTTTTGCGTGTTGACCACCCGGACACCGGTTCCAAGCGCCAGCGGCGAGGTCAGCGCGGTGCCCTCGGATGTCTGGTCCCCGCCCGAACGCTTGACCTGATAAAGAAGACTTTCAAAATTTGCACGGTCGCTCTTGAAGCCGACCGTGTTCAGATTCGAAAGGTTGTTGGCGATCACCTGCATGCGCGTTTGCTGCGCATTCAGGCCGGTCTTGGCAACGTGCATTGCGTTGGAGGACATCGAAAGCTCCGTAAAATCTGCATTTGATCAAGAAAATGCAAGAAGTGTGCCAAACGCGGCATGTTCAGCCGTCAATCAGCCATTCGGCAGGCGCATGACCTGGCTGGTGGCCTCGTCTATTTCCTGTGCAAGGGCGATGAATTTCACGCTCATCTCGAAATGACGCTGGCTTTCGATATTGGACACAAGCGACGCGATCGAGTTCACGTTGCTGTTTTCCAGCGAACCTTGGGCAAGCCGGGCCCGCTGATCGGGCTGGGGTAAAACACCTTGACCATCAGCGGTGCGGATGTGGCCATCGGGCGATTTGGCCAGAACGCGGTCTTCGGCAAGGGTTGTGGCGATGATCGGCCCGGGCACAAGGGTGCCTTCCGGTGCGCCGAACAGTTCAAGGTCGATCTGACCGGTTTCCTGGATCACGATCCGCCGCGCCTGCGGCAACTGGATCGGCGCCAATCCGGTGTCCAGAACGCGATTGCCCGCGCCATCGACCAGAAACCGCTCCGCATCGTATCCCAGATCACCACGCCGCGACAAGGCGTTGTCGCCACCCGTTGCCGGCTCGATAAAGAAATACCCGTCACCACGGATCGCCACATCAAGATCTTGGCCCGTGTTCTGAAGGTTTCCCGGCTCGGATGAAAAGAGGGACGTGTCGACCTGCTGGCTGTAGACCCGCGAGCGAAATTGATCGAACGCCTCCACGAACTGGGCCTGCCGCGTGACCGCAAGATCTGACCGAAAGCCGGGGACGTTCATGTTGGCCATGTTCTGCGCATTCACGCGCAACTCGGACCCGATGTTGCGCATGTTGTTGAGAGCGATGTGGATATTGCGGTCCATGACCTGCCCCTGACTAAAGCGTTTCACGAAACGCTGTGCGACGTGCAATCGTTTCATGCGTTCCACCTTTCCTGATCTCTCAGGTCAAAGGCAGAACGCTTTGGGAAAGACCGGCGCCCAAGGCGCCGGCCCTACGGTTACGTACGGATATTGATGATCGTCTGGGTCAACTGCGTCGAAGTTTCGATCGCCTTGGACGACGCCTGGAAATTCCGTTGCGCCGTGATCAGGTTGACCAGCTCCTCGGTAATATCCACGTTCGACCGCTCAAGCGCACCCGACTGGATCGACCCGAAGCCTTCGGTCCCAGCTTCCCCGATAATCGGATCGCCAGACGAGGCCGTCTGAACAAAGGTTGCGTTGCCTACTTGTTTCAAGCCGTTCTGGTTGTTGAAGTTCGCCAGCACGATCCTGCCAAGTGGTTTGTTCTGACCATTGGTGTAGTTGGCCCGCAACAGACCCGTGGCATCGATGCTCAAACCGTCCAGACGACCGGATGTAAAGCCATTCTGTTCAAGGTTGTTGACCACAAAGGGCGTCGCCAGCTGCGAGGAGTCGCTGTAATCAATATCCAGCGAGATCGAGAAGGTCTCGGTCTGGGCTTCGTAGCGGGTCAAACCCTGCGGGCTGATCAACCGGCCCGTCTTGTCAAAGGTCAATTCCCCTTCGTTAAGGTAAAGCGGGTAATATCCCTCAACCAGATTGTCCGGCTCGGAGTCGACGATCTCGCCGTTTTCGTTCACGAACAACGGCACACCGTTTTCATTGGTAGCTTGCACGAGGTTGGTGATCGACGGCACGCTTCCGATACCCAGCGGGACATCATCCAGCCCCAGTTTTGCCGGTCCCCGGACCCGTATCGTCGACTCCGATCCCGTTGTCTCGGTAGTAAAGACAAAGTTGTTGTCGTTCGGTTGATACCGGACGGTGACGCCGCCGATTGTCTTGCCGGTCACCGGGTCTTGCATCTGGTTAATCCGTTCCTGAAGCCGCTCGGCCAAGGTCGAACCGATGTAATTGCCGCCCGGAATCTCGATCACCGCGTTGATCCCGTTGACCGATACGTTGAACGTCGTCTCTTTGTTTGCCGGGTTCAAAAAAACAGGGTTGGAATTCAACGGGTCAGTCGCTGGCGCGCCCACCGCACGGGCCGGAAGCGATTGCAGGCCCGTCCCTTCGGCGAAGCTGACATTCTTGCTGCTGCCCACTCCCATCAGATCGTTTTCACCCAGTGCCAGCACACGCGACGCCAGATCTACGGCACCCGGCTGAATACGAGCGGACTTTGTGGCCGGGTCGATTTCATAGCGGCCCACCTGGATGTTCGAGGCTTTTTGCGCCGTCGGCACGCCCAGGGCCTTGTCCTGTGCAATCGCCTCACCGGTGGTCCCGCTTTCGAAGGTAAAGGCGCGCGCCTCGCGGTCATAGCTGACCTTGGCCCCGAACCGCGTTGGGCCATCCCCCTGATTTGCACCGTCAAAGACAAAGGGCTGCCCCTGAACGCTGGTCGCGCTGGTGATCTCTACCCGTGGAGAGGAACTGCCGGCCAGACCAAACGCGTTCACACCAGCGTTGCTGCTGGAAGAAACCTGAATAGCGGACAGGTTGCTGATTGCGCCACCGGGGCCCAATGTCGTGTGATCCACATTGAAAACAATGCTTTGCGTCGCCGCATCATATGCAACCTCTATGGGCGGGTTCAGCTCATCCACCCAAGCCATGTCTGTGGTTGTGCTGTCGAGACCAAGTTCAGCGGCTGTTGTATCAGAACCGGTCACGTTCCCCGTAATGTCTATATCAAAGATATCGACACCAAAGTCGGTGTTGAGGTCGCTGTCAGTATACGCATGGCGCGCGGCATCCGTTTCGCGCAGGACAAGCCGCTGGTTATTAAAGCTCGTGGCCGATCCTTCTACGTCAAGGGCCGCACCCTCGAAATACGCCTCTACATCCGAGGATCGCCCGGAGAGAACAAAGTAGTCTGTGCCAGCAATGCTTATATCTTCTTCGGGCAGCCCCAGACCACCAGTAGCAATTTCGATCTCATCGCCATCTATGCCCGTAATCCGAAAACTCCTACCGTTCAGCGCCTCTGCTTGCTCATTAGCGCCCATGAGCACGATCGTGTCACCCTCATTGAGGCTGGTTCCAACAGTAGTGCCCATTGTGATGATCAAGCGATTATTTTGGGAATCCAAGCTAATGGCGTCACCACCTGTTGAAACATCAAGTTTTTGGTCATACACGGCCACTGTCGGACGGTCCCCAACATTTGTATAGGCCAAATGACGGTCTTTGATGATAGCAAAATCTGTGCTTGCCCCCGCATTTTCTGTCAAAAGTTTGGGAAAATATCCAGAGTTGGCAACCGCAGTTTCAATTGCGGTCACCACGTCGGCTGCGGCCGTTAACCCACTGATATCAAACGTCAGATCGTCAAAACCAGAAAAACTGATGGTAATATTACCCGACACGGAACCGGTATTGCTGTCCAAATCGGAAACCGTGAACGTTCCATTGCTGTAGGTAACTCCCCATTTGCTTGTGCCCGTTGGAGGGGTCACAGTGGTTACACCAAGATCACGCGTGGTGAACTCGAAGTCAAAAACTTCCGGGTCCGCTGGCGGCTCGGATATCTTGGTCCCACCGGTCAACTGCGCAAACTGTTTGTCTGACGCGCCCGGAACGAAACCTGGATCGCTGTTCAAGGTATCGTTCAGGCGGGTCTGAGCATGGGCAAGAAAGACATCAAGGTCGAAATTCGGCGACGTGCTTTCCGACAAATCCATCCCGGCCTGGATCGAGACAAAAGACGGTTGCAGCAGATCAACCTCCAGTGGCGTGCTGCGAACCGGCGCGTCACCGGATGTGGTGGACTGGAAAAGCTGCAAGGAAATCTTGTCATCCACACCCTTCTGGATCTCAAGCTTGCGGGCATCGTCATGGGCTGCGTTGATCGCCCGCTCCACTTCTGCGGCCAGCTGCTCGGCGTTATACCGGCCCGCCCTGACATCAATGCTTACCGGGCGCGTACCGTCGTCGATGTTGACCAAAAGAAAGTCACGTCCCCAATAGACGCCCTGATTGGCGTCCGGATTTGCCTCGTATGTGGCGCCGAACTGCATGGGGTCGGTGACAATCTCGATTTCACCCGTCCCCTCATCCCCGAAATTGAAGCTGCTTGCCTGCCCGGTCAGTGCCGCAGGCTGTGACGGCACCCGGTCGTTCTGCTCGTCGAGCTTGTACAAAGGCGAACTTTTTTGCTCCAGCGTATAGCTTGCGTCCGGCACGGCGGTCGTCTGGTTTCCAAACCGGTCAATGAATATCTGCTCGTCAGAGCTGGTCACTGCAGGCACCAGATCAGGCGGCACAACCTCGTCATTGATGACAAGGCGGGTTTCGAACTTGTTGGTCGGGTCTTCGGCCGTCGCTCGCTGCGTCTTGATGAAATAGACCGTCGCGATGGTCGGGTTTCCCAGATCGTCGAAGATCGTGAACGATGTCGAGTTCGTAAAGCTTTCGGGATCTTCGGGATCAAAGGTATAGCCGTCTGCGAATTTTTCTTTATCCGTCACCACATCAGCGCTGGCCGGAACATTCACCGCCAGATCAACCATTGACGTCGCCTGTGGATCACCAGATGTCACCGGAAGCCGCAGCGGCGACGCGCTGTTGATATCCTTGGCGGTCACCGACCCGTCTTCGTTGACCGGATAGGCCAGCAGGAACTGCCCTGAACTGTCCACCACGTTCCGGTTGTTGTCGACATTGAACGACCCGTTGCGCGTGTAGACCACCTGGGTGGATGTCAGGCTGGGCTTGAGCGCGAAAAAGCCCTGCCCGGAAATCGCCATGTCCAGCGCATTCAGCGAAGACGCGATGTTGCCCTGCGTGAACTGCTGCTTGACCCCCTTCAGGATCGCACCTGAACCGATCGCGGATGAGTTGTTCTGCAACGGCGAAGTGGCAAAGATATCACCAAACTCGGCGCGTGAACGCTTGAAACCCGTGGTGCCGACATTGGCGACGTTGTTCGAGGTCGCGGATATGTCGGATTGTGCGCCATTAAGGCCAGTCAAAGCAGTGTAGAAGGACATGTTTCTCTCCCGTTATTCTTGGATGCGAGGATTTACAGTCGGAAGCGCAGCACTTCCGCAGCGCTGACATCACCGTAATCCCTGACTTCCAAAGTCGCATTTCCGGCCGATTTCGCGCCCGACGCGCCAATTACCTCGGCATAGACATTCGGCATTAGGCCTTCAGGGCCATCACCATAATTCACCGACACATCCATGCGCACACCCCGAGATCCGTCGCGGTATTGCTCGGGCAGACCCGTCCAGGCAAAACCGGACATCCCGCTGGAGCGCGCACCCAGTTCAAGCGTGTGCAGCAGCTCACCGGTTTCGGCATCCGCAAAGTCGATCCGGGTGTCGAGTGACGCGCGATCAAGATCCAGCATGCCGTGAATTTCGCCGTCGCTATCTGCCCGCGCAACATCGCCTGGCAGCAAAACCGAATGACCCAGCATGTTGACCGAGGATGCCAGCCTGAACTGATCAATCTGATCCGCGATGCCCGACATCGTATTGGACATCTCGCTGATCCCGGCAACAGACGAAAACTGCGCCATCTGCGCAATGAAATCGCCGTTGTCCATCGGGGCGAAAGGATCCTGGTTCTGCAACTGCACCGTCATCAACCGCAGGAATTCCGCCTGCCCAAGCTCATCTTTCGGTTCCGTGTTCTTTGTGTCGGTCGTGCTGATCCCCAGCTTGGATAGCAGCGCGTTCTGAGCCGCCAGGCTCTTGTTGTCGACGTCCATTCACTTGGCTCCTTAAGACTTGCCCATGTTCACGGTCCGCAGCATCAGGGTGCGCAGCGTCGTGACCACTTCAAGGTTGTTCTGGTACTGCCGACTTGCCTCTAGCATATCGACCATCTCTTCATTCACATCGACCGAAGAGACATAGACAAAGCCCTGCTCATCGGCGAGCGGGTGCCCCGGGTCGTGGATCTGCTGCGGGTCGCGATCAAGCTCGACAACATCGCGCACGTCCGTTGTGGCCATTTCCGCATTGCGCCGACCGCCTTCGAAATATGTCTGGAACACCGGGCGCAACGGGCGAAAGGCCGACTCGGCCGAGCCTGACCTGACATTGGCGTTGGCAATATTGGACGCAACCGTGTTCAGCCTGACCTGCTGGGCCGCCATGGACCGGCCCGCGATATCGAATATGTTCTTTAGTTCTGCCATCATTCCCCCCGGATCGCTGTCATCAGGCCCGAAATACGGTTGTTGAGGAACGTCAGCGTTGTCATGTAGCGCAGGGAATTTTCCGAGAACTCCATCTGCTCCACCGCCATTTCCACCGTGTTGCCATCAAGAGACGGATTGAGCGGCTGGCGGTATTTCACGCCGCTCAACCCATTGCCGGCAATGCTGTCAAAGTGCCGCACACTCGACATCCGCACCGGGCTGTCGCCGTTCTGCCGCGCCATTTCACGGTCGAAATCTATGTCGCGCGCCTTGTAATTGGGCGTCGCTGCGTTCGCTATGTTGGAGGCCAGCAAGTTGTTGCGCTTTTCCCGCAACGCAAGCGTTGAGGCCTGAAAAGAAATGTGGTCCTTGAGAGCGTTCATGAATTTCATCCGTGACGTCTTGTTTCTGGTCCGAGTTTTGCAAGTTGAATGCCAAATCTCAGCCGGAGGCCGGAATGCCCGAAAAAATCGCCCCATCGCCGCGCAAGCCGCGTAAGTCACCAAACGCGGCCCTGCCGAAAAAGACCGATCCTATCGCGGATAAGCTTTTACAGCATCTTGCCAACACACCCGCATTGACGGCAGCGGGGGTTCTGGCGGGCATGTTGCCAGACACCGAAGACCCCGCCACACGGCTGGCGATCATGCGGACACGGATCCAGGTGCTGCGGGCCAGAACAACCGCCTGCCAGCTTGGCCAGCCCGTTGCCGGCAACATCACCCTTGGTGAGGTTTTCGCCAATCAGGCCAGAGCCGACCAACAGCTGTCAGCGCAAGTGGCGACCCCGTCGGATCCAGAGCCCGAAGCAATAGCTGACGCAGGGCGTGACCCAGAACTGGCCGACAACCCGGTCCAAGTACGGCTTCTTGAAACATATACCCATGAAGGCATTGAATTGCGCAAAGGGGGGGTGTTCCTGGTCAGCGCCAACTCTGCCAAGGATCTTGCAGAGCGCGGGATCTGCGAAGTGCTCGCCGAGCCCGAAACGCCGGACATCGGCACAACCGCTGCGGACACCGGCACAGCGGACACGGACACGCCAGAAGACCCCGAAAACGTCAAGTAATCATTCACATCCGGAGACTTGCTGCATGGCCAATTCCCTTATCGGACTGTCAATCGCGGCCCTCGTTCTTAGCGGCAGCCTGCGTGACTGCGCCAGCATGACGCGCTTCAATCAGGAAAGCTACGATTGCTCGGCCGTCGGAGCGCCCTTCACGCGTATCGTGTTCAGGGACACTGATATCGGCAAGCAAGGCACGGTCGAGGGCGGCACGCCGACAAAAGTCACCATCACCGCCTCTGACGATAACCGGATCACCGCGACATGGGGCGACGGCATGGTCCGCATCAACCGCCAGACCGGCGCCATCGCCACCACGCTCAGCAGCAACGTCAAAACTTACGCCTGCAAGCAAGCGACTTTCCGGATGTAATCGCCTGCAACGCTAAACCGGCGGCGATCACCGCCGTTTACTGAACAGATAGGGGAGGCATGCCATGGGCGATACCAGACCAGACATCATATCCGCACTCAATCGCTCGGGCAGCGGCATCGAGCTGAAAAGCCTGGTATCCGGCCTTGTGGAGGCGGAAACCAGTGGCCAGCGTTCGTTGACGCAGCGCCGAGTCGAGGACACGAATACCACGATCTCTGCCATGGGGCAGCTGTCGCAGGAGATCGGTTTGTTCAGGGCCGGCATGTCGCAGGCAGCCGAAACCGCCTCTCGAAGTGCGGACAGCTCGTCGAGTGCCGTTTCGATCGACGTGACCAACGAAGCCGCCGCCAAGGATATTTCCGCGGCCATCAACGTTGTGGAACTGGCCTCGCCGCAGGTGCTGACGTTCAAGTTCGACGCCAACACAACCCGAAGCAGCGCCGTCTCTGCCGGGTCCATTTCGCTTGAAACCCCCGACTGGACCGACCCACGCACGGCAGAGGTCAGCGCCAACGACGCCACACTTGGCGGGCTGGTGGATGCGATCAACGGCGTCGAAGGGCTGACCGCGTCCCTGCTTGATACCGGCACCGGTGTTGCGATGGTCGTGAAAGCAGAAGACGGGATCGACAACGCGCTGGACGCCAGCTCGATCACCGCCCTGAAGACCGCGCTTGGCATGACCGGCAATGCAGAGAACGGGACAACCGACAGCGCGGAAAATCCCCTCGGGGTCACCGCCGCGGAAACGACTGCGACCAACGCCCGTTTCACCGTTGACGGGCTTACGATAACGCGCGGATCGAACGAGATTGATGATCTGTTCGCCGGCCACACGGTGACCTTGAATGCCGTCGGCACCTCCAACCTGACCTCGGCGGAAACCAGCGCCTCTCTCAAGGACCGGGTCAACGGCTTTCTGGCCGAAGTGAACGCCCTTAGATCCTATCTCGAAACGGCCACGCAACGTGGTGTGAACGGGGCCGAACCCGGGCCGCTGGTCGGAGATCGATCCGCACAATCCGTTCTGGACCGACTCAAGAGTCTCACGACACAACCGATCCCCGGTTTTGGTGACGAACCCGTCTTTCTGGCCCAGCTTGGAATCCAGACCGAACGGGATGGCAGCCTGTCGCTCAACGAATCCGTGTTCGACACGCGCATTGCCGGAAACCCGGACATGGCACAGGCGATTTTCGCAACCCAGTACAGCGCCGATGACGACCGGGTTGCAGTCACCGGCCTGTCATTCGCGCCGCCGCAGCCGGGCCGCTACGAGCTGATCTACGATCCCGCAACGTCACCGGCCACAGCCACGCTGAATGGAGAAGCCCTGAGCGTCAGCACCAACAGCGCCGGGAAGGTCGTTCTGCGTTCAACCAGCGACGGCACCAATGGCATGTCCATGACCCTTGATCAGGATGTGGCGATCACCACGACCGTGGGCTACGGCAAAAGCCTTGCGGACCAGATGGGCAGCTATGCCGACGACTTGCTTGGTCGCGACGGCATTCTGGCACAGCGCGAAGCGCAACTTGCCAAAAATCTGCTGGAATTCGAACTGTCGCTGGAAACCATCGAAGAAAAGGCCGCCGCCCTGACAGAACGATATAATATCCAGTTCGGTCGCATGGAGGCCGTTATCACCAGCCTCAACAAGACCGGTGAATACATGCAATCGCTTATGGACTCATGGAAAAAAGATAGTTGACGTCGCGTCGCAAGATCCCTTTTCGCATGGTCGGTTAGGATGCTGATCAAATGACCGTATGGGATCAGGCACATGCTTGAGGATGATAAGCCCGTGTCGCAAGAGCCACGATCAAGACCCGTAAATGCAAAATTTGCCCGGCGGCAACCGCGCGATGACACGTGGCGTGTCGGTGTGTTCCTGCGCGTTCGTGGCAATGGCGAGCAAATCTGGGTACAGCACATTCGGGTCGACGGTCAGCCACGCAAGGTCGTCCTAGGCAATTTCCCGGACCTGTCGATGTCCGACGCACGCAGGGCGGCGGCGGAAAACCAACACTTGGTCGATAGCGGCGGCGATCTGGTGGCCAAACAGCGACAGGACAACACTAGGGCGATCCGGGCACGCCTTGACAGTCTGGCAGAGCGCATAAAAAGCGGCGGCTCTGCGTCAACCGATCAGACGGACACTCCCCAGCCGGCCACCGCCCCGGTCAAGCGCGCGCCCAAAGCGCAAAGGAACAAGACCGCTCTACGCACACCCGACGTCGTGGCAAAACGACGCAAGCGGGCACAGGCGAAGCCAACGCCCACCACCACCCAGAAAGAACCCAACCATCTGACCGGAACGGCGCAAGACACGACACCGGCACCAAAGCCAAAGCCCACGCCGCAAAAGCCGCGGATGTCCGAGGCTGTGAACGCCTCCGCCAGCAAACCGCCCCCTCAGGCCAAGCAAGACACAGCGCCGAAATCCGAGGCACAACATCTGCTCGACGAGGCGCGACGGATCGGGCCAAATGTGCTGGCCTTGATCGAGCATATTTTGACCGAAGACCCGAAATCGGTGATAGGCCTTCGCCGGTGCGAGGGGATCCTGGCCTTGAAGCACACTAGCGACAACTATCTTGACGAGGCCTGCGCGCAAGCCTTTGACGCAGGTGACATTTCTTTGACGGGGGTGATGTCACGCGTGCAGACCGAACATTCCCAGGATATGGACAAGACGGACTCTGACCCCTCTGATATGGCGCATGCGAATATTCGTGGCGCCAACTACTTTTATTGAAAAGGACAGGCTGAATGCTCAATCACCCCACATACCAAATGTTGCTCGCATTGAAACTTGACGGGATGGCGGATGTCTATGCGGAACTTCTTGCGCATGACGCAAGCCGTCATCAGGATCCGAGCGAATGGATCAGCCTGATGGCCGCGCGTGAAAAATCAATCCGCGATACCCGTCGGCTGCAAAGCCGTTTGCGGGTCGCCAAACTGCGCGATGAAAACGCAACGATGGACACGATTGATTTCCAGGTTCAGCGCAATCTAGATCGGGCGCGTTTCGAAAAGCTTCGGGATGGCGGATGGATCCGGTCGCGCAAGTCTATCCTGATCACAGGGCCCTGTGGTGTGGGCAAGTCGTACCTTGCCTGCGCCTTGGGCTTTGAAGCGTGCCGTCAAGATCATCCAGTATTATACTATCGGATGCCGCAGCTTTTTGCCGATCTGGCCGCCGCGCGCGAGGCAGGCAATTTCGATCGGTTGTTCCGCAAGGTCGTTCGCGCGGATGTCCTGATCATCGACGATTGGGGGCCGGATATCCTCTCACCGTCCGAGCGGCGCGATCTGATGGAAATCGTTGACGAACGGTACCGGCGAAAATCCACAATAGTCACAAGTCAGCTGCCCGTCGCCAAATGGTACGACACGATTGCGGATCCGACCTTTGCCGATGCGATCTTGGACCGACTGGTGCATCAGGCCCACCGGTTCGAACTTGATGGGCACTCCCTGCGCAAGACCTTGCAGGAAGAGCCCCACGAAACGCGAAAGCCCGGGTTTGCGCAGTCATTTGGCCGCAGTGGCTAAGCCGGCCTGTTTCCACCGCATATGCAAGAGCGGACAGACCCGGCGTCGTTTCACTTACGCCGCCCGTCCATCTTCACCCGATTTGACGTTGCTTTGGCAATCGGCAAATCTTGCGCCACAGCCAAGCGGCAGTGCCGTCAGCTGGGGTGGGGGCGCTTGCGGCGCCAGCCATGGGGCGTGTGGGTGCGACATTTCTTGCGGCGGTCCCTTTTGACATCGGGAATGAACAGCCCGATCCATAGGAGGTAGACCACGATCTCGGCCGCTTCAGGGGTCAACGTGGCTATGGCATTCGGTTGCGCGGCGTCGCCTTGGGCGATCTGCCGAATGTACATTGCGGCAACCATAATGTCTGCGGGTGCTGCCTCGGGTTCGCCCGCTTGGCCTTTTGCATCGGAGGCCGGGTCCGCGCGTATCAAAGGATCGTCGGGATCAAGCACCGCAGCGGCGAAATCGGTCACCTGGTCCAACAGGCTTTGGCCATAGATGATGTCCGTGGTGATTGGCTCCTCTGCTTTCAGCACGATGGAAAGCTCTTGTGTTTGTGCGCGCAAGGTCAAAACCGGCCGCCCCAAGGCATCCCGCCCCGTGGCCAGTGGCGTTCCGTTCAACATGGCGATGACAGGGCTGTGCGTCGGGTCATAGACCAGCCTATGGACGCCACCGGCCAGCAGGTGCGGCCCGACTTGCGCTGGCGTGGCGCCATCTTGCCCTGCGCCGGACCCGATGATCGCGGCAACCATATCGCGCCTTTGACTGGCGATCCGGGTGAACCGTTCTTCGCTCAGTGTCAGTAACTGGGCGGCGTCGACTCCGATCCCCAGATCGGAGGGCAAAACCGGGTCGGGCCCAAAGCCGTGGATGGGCCGGGACACGATCTTGCGCAGCCGGTCAAGCAGGACATGCGCGATCATCCGGTCTGACAGTGGCGGGGCTGTCGCTGTGCCCGTGCCGCGTTGCGCCGTGATTGCAAGAAACGTGATCAGCGTGTTCATCTCGCGCAGCAGCGCCGCCACGCGTTTTTGCAGGGATGCGATGGTCTCCTCGGATTGCAGTCGCGCCTGACCTGGCGCATGGGCTGTGATGTGATAGCCGGACACAAGAGTGTCCATCGTTGTCGAGGCATGGACAAAGGGCCAGCCATTCAGCTCACCCAGTGTGTCCTTGGCCGCGACCGCACCGGTTGACACGACAAGGGGTTGGGGGCCTGATGGCAGGGCAGGCTGAAAAAGGCGTCGCAGCGCCGCGATGGAGGCCGGCTCCAGCGCATGAGCAGATCCTGGACGGGTTTTGACAAGAAGGGCCAGACCCTCCCGTGTTTGCAGCAGCGACACCGTGAGGCCCGATAGGCCGTTCAGGCTTTGAACAAGGCCCTTGATCGTATCATTGCCGGAGCCGATCCTGAGTGTCTGCCCCGCCTGCTGCGATTGCCCCGGCGGGTTCGGCCGGACAGAGGCCAGCGTCACCTGGCCGGCGCTGTGCTGCAAGACGGTGTCGGGTTTTGCGCTTTGGGCCAATCTGAATACGATGATCTGCGGCGCAGCCAGTTGCCGTATGGTCATGCTTGCAGAAAACGCGGTGGTCAGCGCTGGATTTGCGATCCCGATGGATACCATCCTTGGGGCGCTGCTGGTCATCTTGAAGTCTGTCCCAGTCACCGCCGCGACCGATGATTTGAAGCCGCCGACGGCATTGAGAATGCGCGCCTTGACGGAAACCCGGGTGTCGACACTTTCGGCTGCGCGTTGGGTCTTCGCACCGGTCGGGCTGTTCATGGTCGGGTCAGCCGGTCGTGACGGGGCTTCAGGCGTCAGGCGGCGTTCGTACGAGGCACTGCCAGTGTTTGGAAAAAACTGGGGTTTGATATCAACCATAAGAAACTCCTTTCCTGAAATATGCCGCCTTTCACCTGACCCGGCAGCAAAAGGCGGATCGGGAGTGTCATGAACTCTGTGTATCTGGTCCGGTCCATGCGGTTTCAGATACTCAAGCGTCGAAATGCTCGCCAAACATTATGGCGAACTGGTTGCGGGCTGCAAACCATTCCCTGACATTTCTGCCATCCTTTTCAAAGTTGCGTGTGAATCAGCATGCAAAAGTGACCCACTTGGGTGGGTTATGATCATCTAAAACTGACCCACCTGCATTGTTAACATCCGTG
>NZ_JBHUDD010000142.1:0-22975 GCF_042677865.1 Lacimonas salitolerans
TCACCCAACATTACAGAATCCAACTCAGGCTCAGACGCAAGCGCGCTCAAACACACCGATCGGCCCAAAAGCGATTCCCCTGCATCCCCGGCTATGACCCGATTCATCCCCGCCGCTATCGCGAGCTCTATCGCAAGGAAGGGGCCGATCAGGCGGCGATCTCGGGCTATGAGCTGGCGCTGCGGCCCCGGCCCAAGGGCGCGGGTCGCTATGGCTGGCATGTGCACGCGCAGATCGACGGGGCGTCGGTGGATGCGGATGTCGAGGTGCTGGTGTGGTCCGATATCGTGCGCGACAGCATGTCGAGCAGCATTCCGGCCACCTATGCGCAGCTTGTCCGCACGGCCTGGGCCTATATCGGGTCGGGCGCGTTGTGGCGGCTGATGCGGTTGCGCAAGGGGCCGGTGATCGCGGCACTCTATCCGATCGGCATGCTGCTGGTGCAACTGGCCGTGGCGCTGGGGCTGGGGGGCTTGGCCCTGTGGGTCGGTGCGGCGCGGGCGGGGCTGGCCGGGGCGCTGGCGGGTGCGGTGATCGGGGCGGGCGTGGCGGTGCTGGTACTGCGCTGGTTCAAGGCGCGTGACGGCAGGTTGTTCGCCTATTACCTGATGCATGATTATGCCTATTCGGCGCAGGCGCGCGGGGCCATTCCCCCCGAGTTGGAGACTCGGATGGCCGAGTTCGGCGCGATCATCGCCGCGGCCTTGCGCGAGGATGTGGATGAGGTGCTGGTGGTGGGCCACAGCTCGGGCGCGCATCTGGCGGTGTC
The DNA here is from genome assembly GCF_042677865.1 of Lacimonas salitolerans. Lineage (NCBI taxonomy): Bacteria > Pseudomonadati > Pseudomonadota > Alphaproteobacteria > Rhodobacterales > Paracoccaceae > Lacimonas > Lacimonas salitolerans. The sequence continues at coordinate 770 of NZ_JBHUDD010000142.1, forward strand.
GGTGCTGGCCGACCTGATCCGCGCGGGCAAAGTGCCCGAGGGTGGCCCGGCGCTGGGGTTCCTGAGCCTTGGGCAGGTGGTGCCGATGGTGTCGTTCCTGCCGGATGCGTGGCGGTTGCGGGCCGATCTCGCATATCTTGCACAAAGCGACCGGCTGGCCTGGGTCGATGTGACCGCGCCCGGCGACGGCTGCGCCTTTGCGCTGTGCGACCCGGTGGCGGTGACCGGGGTGGCGCCCGAGGGCAAACGCTGGCCGCTGGTGTTCTCGGCGGCGTTTTCGCAGAGCTTGAGCCCGGAGCGGCAGGCGGCGTTGAAGCGGCGGTATTTCCGGCTGCATTTCCAGTATCTGTGCGCCTTTGACCGGCCCAAGGATTACGACTATTTCCAGATCACTGCCGGGCCGCTGACGCTGGCAAATCGCTATCGCGGCAGGCCCGCATCGAAAAGCCGGATGACGCGGGCGGTGTCGAAATACACCAGCGTGGCGCCATGATGCCGCCCAAGCCTCCTGCGCGACCCGAGCGGGTGTCACTGTGGCGCTATGCGCGGCTGTTCCGGGCCGACATCCTGTCGGCGCAACCTGCCAAGCTCTACCGCGCGTGGATGGCCGAGTTCCGCACGCCGTTCTTCCGATCCTACATGATCAACCAGCCCGAGCTTGTGCGGCTGGTGCTGAAGGAACGGCCGCGCGATTTTCCGAAATCCGACCGGGTGGGCGAGGGGCTGCGCCCGTTGCTGGGCAATTCGGTATTCCTGACGAATGGTGCGCAATGGCAGCGGCAGCGTCGCATCATCGATCCGGCCTTCGAGGGCGGGCGGCTGCGCGATACCTATCCGGCGATGTGGGCGGCGGCGCAGGCCTGTGTCGCGCGGCTGGGCGCGCGCGCGGGCGGCGCGGTCGAGATCGAGGAGGTGACCAGCCATGCCGCCGCCGATGTGATATTCCGCACGCTGTTTTCCATTCCGATCGAGAACGAGACCGCCGCGAAGGTGTTTCACGAGTTCCGCGACTACCAGCGCAGCCAGCCGATCCTGAACCTTGCCGCCTTTGTGCCGCTGCCGCGCTGGATGCCGCGGTTCTTTCGCAGGCGGACCAAGGCGACGGCGCGCGCGATCCGCGGGTTGATCACGCAGCTCACCGCCGCGCGGATGCAGGAGATCGGGGCGGGCACCGCGCCTGACGATCTGGCGACGAAGATCATGACCACCGCTGACCCCGAGACCGGCGCGCGGTTCGACACCGAGGAGATGGTCGATCAGGTGGCGATCTTTTTCCTCGCGGGGCATGAGACCAGCGCCTCGGCCCTGGCTTGGGCGCTGTATCTGCTGGCGCTGTTTCCGGAGTGGCAGGATCGCGTGGCCGAGGAGGCGCAGGCGCTGCAGTCTGGCGATTTCGCCGAGGCCGGGCGGTTGCGCATCAGCCGCGATGTGTTTCGCGAGGCGCTGCGGCTGTATCCGCCGGTGCCGATGATGGTGCGCGAAACAAGCGGCCCCGAAGTGTTGCGCGGCAGGACCGCGCCCAAGGGCAGCCAGATCGTGCTGAGCCCGTGGCACATGCACCGTCACACGCGGTTGTGGGAGCGGCCAGATGATTTCGACCCCGCGCGCTGGCAGACCGAGAACGGCAAGACCTGCGCGCGCGAGGCATACATCCCGTTTTCGGCCGGGGCGCGGGTGTGTCCGGGCGCGGGGTTTGCCATGGTCGAGGGGCCGCTGATCCTGTCGGCGCTGTGCCGCGCGTTCCGGTTCGAACGGATCGAAGGGCGCGATCCGATGCCGGTGGCGCATCTGACGGTGCGGGCGAAGGATGGGATATGGCTGCGGGTGGTGCCGCGTGACGTGAGCGGGTAGGGGGGCGCTGCCCCCCGTCCGCGTGCCGCGGACTCCCCCCGGGATATTTTCAGAGAGAGGAAGCAGGGCGCGGCAGGCTGGCCAGCGCGGTCGCCAGATCGCCGTAGCCGGTGAACCGTCGTTCGAACGCGAGGCCGAGCCGGTCGGCGCAGGTTCGGGCCTTTTCGGTCAGGGCGGGGTCGTCGGTCTGGGCCTGGTAGACAAGTTTCTCGTAGTTCCCGAAATACATCTGGCGCAACTCGGGGTGGTGGTCGAGGCCGAGGGGTTTCCAGACGAAGGCGTCGAATTGCCGGACAAGGAAATCGGTGAGGTAGAAGGCCGTGACTTCGTCTCGGGCGGCGAAGGTGTCTGTGCCCTCATAGAAGCTGTAGCAATGCGGGCCGGCGATCATCCGTACGCCCAGCCGGTCGCAGGCGGTCTGCAACTGGCCGCCGGTGCCGCAATCGGCGTAGACGACAAAGACATCGTCATAGGCGTGGCGGCGTTTTTCCACCGCCTGAACCACGGCATCGGTGATCTGCTCGGGCCGGTTGTGCAGGATCGCGGGCAGGCAGTGCAGGTCGAGATGATCCCAGCCGTTGAGGTCGCGCAGGGCGAGGATCTCGCGGGCCAGCGCGCCGCAGGCGATCAGCAACACGCGGCCCTGGCCGGTGGGGGGCAGGCCGGTCTGGGTGAGTGTCTGGTCGTCGGGCGCTGTCATGCGCGTTCCCTTTCGCGGGCTGGTGCCACTGTGACGCGGCGTTTTGCGCGCGTCGGGTTTGATTGCGACATAGGCTGGCGCACAAGAGGCATCAACCGGGGCAGGACCATGACCGAGACCGCTTTTGTGCCGCGCTGTGCGGATTTCGACACCCGGGTGCGGAGCAGTTTCGACCGGCAGGCGATGATGCGCAGCATGGGCGCCGTACTGGATGAGGTGCTGCCGGGGCATGTTTCCATTTCAATGCCTTATGCGGCAGAGTTCACGCAACAGCACGGGTTTCTGCATGGCGGCGCGGTGGCCAGCGTGCTGGACAGCGCCTGTGGTTATGCCGGGTTTTCGCTGATGGATGCGGAGAGTGCGGTGCTGACGGTGGAGTTCAAGATCAATTTCGTGGCCCCCGCGCAGGGGCAGCGGTTTCGCTTTGCGGCGGATGTGATCAAGCCGGGGCGGACGCTGATCCTGACCGAGGGGCGCGCCCATGCGCTGGCGGAAGATGGCAGCGCGCGACTGATCGCCACGATGACGGCGACCCTGATGGCGGTGCGCGATCGCGGCATCGCGGGGTGATGCCCCCCGCCGTGCGGGCGGGGGGTTTGGTCGCGGTGTCAGTGCGCGGCAACGCCCTGATTGTGCTTGCGCGCCACGTATTGCTTGGCGGTTTCCACGGCCACTGCAGCGTCGCGGCAATAGGCATCGGCGCCGATGGCGCGGCCGAATTCCTCGTTCAACGGGGCGCCGCCCACCAGGACCACGTAATCGTCGCGCCGACCCTGTTCGATCAGCGTGTCGATCACCACTTTCATGTAGGGCATGGTGGTGGTCAACAGGGCGGACATGCCCAGAATGTCGGGCTGATGCTCGTCCAGGGCGGCAAGATAGGCATCGACCGCGTTGTTGATGCCCAGATCGACGACTTCGAAACCCGCGCCTTCCATCATCATGGACACAAGGTTCTTGCCGATGTCATGGATGTCGCCCTTGACCGTGCCGATCACCATCGAACCCATGCGCGGCGCGCCGGTTTCGACCAGCAGCGGCTTGAGGATGCCCATGCCACCCTTCATCGCGTTGGCGGCCAGCAGAACCTCGGGGACGAAGAGGATGCCGTCGCGGAAATCGTTGCCGACGATGGTCATGCCGCCGACCAGCGCCTTGGTCAGGATGTCATAGGGCGTCCAGCCGCGTTCAAGCAGGATGTTGACCGATTCCTCGATCTCTTCCTTCAGGCCATCGTACAGGTCGTCATACATCTGCTGGACGAGTTCGTCGTCATCAAGTTCGGACAGGATGATGTCGTCTTGGTCTTCCGACATTGGATCTTCCTTTGCTGCCGGGCATCCGGCGGTGTCTTTGGCGCAGGTTTCGTCGTTTTGACCGGCGCGCACTGTCTGGATAACGACATAAGCGCTGACGCTTCCGACTTATAGACGCATACGCGCTGCATAATTCGGAAAAATTCTCAGGATGATATCGCGGGCAATTGCAAATGTTCCCTTAATGTTCTTATTTCGGGGCATGACTCGTGATACCACACCCCTTGTTCCCGCCGATCTGCGCCGTGCCCGCGGGGCCGGGCGCAATATTGCGGGCCGGTTCGAGACGCTGGAGCGGGTCGAGATCGGCACCGGATGGGAGGGCGACGGCTGGGACATCCCCGAGCCGCAGGCGGGGTGGCGCACGCAGGTCGCGGTGGAAGAGCCGCGCAGTGCGATCACGCGCAATGCGTCGCCCGATGTGCCGTTCGACCGCTCGTTGAACCCGTACCGGGGGTGTGAACACGGTTGCATCTATTGTTTCGCACGGCCCAGCCACGGCTATCTGGGGCTGTCGCCGGGGCTGGATTTCGAAACCCGGCTGGTGGCGCGGCCCGGGATCTGGCGGGTGCTGGACCGCGAGCTGCGGCGGCGGTCCTATGACGTGGCACCGCTGGCCATCGGAACTAACACCGACGCCTATCAACCGATCGAGGCAAAGTTCAAGGCGATGCGCAAGGTATTGGAAGTGCTGCGCGATTTCCGCCATCCGGTGGGGATCGTCACCAAGGGCACGATGGTGGCGCGCGATCTGGATATCCTTGGGCCGATGGCGGCAAGCGGTCTGGCGCATGTGGGCGTCACGATCACCACGCTGGACCCGGCACTGTCGCGGGCGATGGAACCGCGCGTGCCGCTGCCCGCGCGGCGGCTGGCGCTGATCCGGCAACTGGCCGAGGCGGGCGTGCCTGTGCGGGTGATGGTCAGCCCGGTGATTCCCGGCCTGACCGATCACGAGATCGAGTCGATATTGCAGGCTGCGCGGGACGCCGGCGCGCGGGCGGCAAGCTGGATCATGCTGCGCCTGCCGCATGAGGTGGCCCCGCTGATGGAGGACTGGCTGCACGAGCATGTGCCGGGCCGGGCGGACAAGGTGTTGCGCCGGTTGCGTGAAATGCACGGCGGGCAGATCTATGATGCGCGGTTCGGCCACCGGATGCGCGGGCAGGGCGTGCATGCGCGGATGATCGGGCGGCGGTTCGATCTGGCGGCCAAGCGGCTGGGCTATGACGCGTCGCTGCCTGCGCTGGATTGCAGCCAGTTCGCGGTGCCGATGGGCACGCAGGAGCAGCCCAGCCTGTTCTGACGACGATCAGCCCCGGCGGCGACCACGGCGCTGACGTTTCGGGCCGTCATCTTCGCCGGTGCCATCGGCGGCCGAGGAAAAGCCGCCCAGCACTTCGGTGATCTGGTCCAGCGTGGGGCGCGGGCCGCGCGGCTGGCTTTGCAGGGCCTCGTGCATCTTTTCCAGATGGTCGGGCATGGTGCCGCAGCAGCCGCCGACGATAGTGGCGCCGCAGTCGCGCGCCATCACGGCGTATTCGCCCATCAACTCGGGCGTGCCGTCGTAATGGATGTGACCGTCGTGGTATTTGGGGATGCCCGCGTTGCCCTTGGCGATGATCGGCCGTTCCACGCCCTGCGCGGCAAAGCCCAGCACCGTGCGCAGCAGGTCGGACGCGCCGACTCCGCAGTTCGCGCCAAAGGCCATCGGCGGATTCGGCAGCGCCTCTACCATCGTGACCATGTCGGCGCTGGTCAGACCCATCATCGTGCGGCCTGCGGTGTCAAAGCTCATGGTGCCGCACCAGGGCATGCCGGCCAGGGCAAAGGCCTCGGCGGCGGCGCGGTATTCCTCGGCAGCGGAAATGGTTTCCAGCCACAGGATATCGGCGCCGCCCTCTTTCAGGCCCTCGGCCTGTTCGTGAAAGATTTCGACCGCCAGTTCATGGGTCAGCGGGCCCATTGGGGCAAAGATGTCGCCGGTCGGCCCGACCGAGCCCGCCACCACGACCACGCGCCCCGAGGCATCGGCCACGTCGCGGCCCAGTTCGGCGGCGGTGCGGTTCAGCTCGCGCACGCGGCCTTGGGCATCGTGCAGTTTCAGGCGGCTGGCGTTGCCGCCAAAGCTGTTGGTCAGGAAGATGTCGCTGCCAGCGTCCACGGCGGACTTGTACAGTTTCTTGATCCGGTCGGGGTGATCGGTGTTCCACAGTTCCGGCGCATCGCCGGCCTCAAGCCCCATGTTGAACAGGTTGGTGCCAGTGGCACCGTCGGCCATCAGCCAGTCGCGGGTGTCCAGAAGGCGCGAAAGGGCGTTGGTCATGGGATGCTCCTGCAAATGGGTCTGGCCGGGAAACTCTGACCCCGGGGATTTCAAATCAAACGGTGTGGCGCAAGCGCGAATGCTGCATCATCAAGATGAGCCGCCCGCATGGGCGCGGCCCGCCGGGGCGGTGCCGCGCAACAGACTATCAGTTTTCCTGAAGGATCTGGCCCTTGGCCTTGATCAGCATTTCCGCAGCCTTGGCGCGGATTTCCTCGGCGGTCGTCTTGTCGCCCAGATCGCCCAGCACCTTGCGCACGACATCCTCGTGGCCGGCCTCTTCGAAATCGGCCTTGACCACTTCGCGGGCATAGGCGTCGGCGTCATCGCCGGTCTTGCCCAGCAGGTCGGCGGCCCAGAGACCCAGCAGCTTGTTGGCGCGGGCCTGTGCCTTGAAGGCCATTTCGGCGTCATGGGCGAACTTGTTTTCGAATGCGCTTTCGCGCTCGTCAAAGGTGGACATTGGGCATGATCCCTTGTGTGGCATGGTGTTGGACCTGATATGCCCGCAAGGGGCGCGCGGTGCAAGGGGCGGGTGCGACTTGCGGGGGTGGTCCCCTTACACTAAAGGGAACAAATGTTCGGGGACTCATCCCCGGCGAGCGACGAGGTGGCCATGGCACGGCGCAAGAAAATATACGAAGGCAAGGCCAAGACCCTGTACGAAGGCCCCGAACCGGGCACGATCGTGCAGTATTTCAAGGACGACGCCACGGCCTTCAACGCGGAAAAGCGCGCCACGATCGAGGGCAAGGGCGTGTTGAACAACATGCTGAGCGAGTATTTCATGCTTGGCCTGACAAATGTGGGCATTCCCAACCATTTCATCCGCCGGCTGAACATGCGCGAGCAACTGGTGCGCGCCTGCGAGATCGTGCCGCTGGAAGTGATCGTGCGCAACTATGCCGCCGGGTCCATGGCCAAGCGCCTGGGGATCGAGGAAGGCATGCAACTGCCGCGTCCCATCGTGGAATACTGCCTGAAGGACGACAAGCTGGGCGATCCGCTGGTGACCGAAGAGCATATCGCCGCCTTTGGCTGGGCCAGCCAGCAGGACATGGACGACATCCTGAGCCTCGCCTTGCGGGTCAATGACTTCCTGTCGGGGGTCATGTATGGCGTCGGCATCAAGCTGGTGGATTTCAAGATCGAGGTCGGGCGCGTCTATGACGGCGATTTCATGCGCCTGATCGTCGCCGACGAGATCAGCCCGGACAGCTGCCGGCTGTGGGACATGGAAACCGGGCAGAAGCTGGACAAGGACGTGTTCCGCCGCGATCTGGGCAGCCTGACCGACGCCTATTCCGAGGTGGCGCGCCGTCTGGGCGTGATGCCGCGCGCCAACGCGCCCACCACGAAACCGACGCTGATCAACTGACGGCGCAAACGACAACAGGGCAGGGGCCTGCCCGATGCTATCCGGAGGACGCCATGAAGGCACGGGTCACGGTGATGTTGAAGAACGGGGTTCTGGACCCGCAGGGCGAGGCGGTGCGCCACGCGCTGGGTGCGCTGGGCTTCGACGGGGTCGCCGGCGTGCGTCAGGGCAAGGTGATCGAGCTTGAGCTAGAGGACGGCACGACCGAGGAAACCGTGGTGCAGATGTGCGAAAAGCTGCTGGCGAACACGGTGATCGAAAGCTACCGGGTGGAGATGGCCTGATGCATGCGGCGGTTCTGGTCTTTCCCGGTTCGAACTGCGACCGCGATCTTGCGGTGGCCTTCGAGCGCGCGGGCGCGCAGGTCAGCATGGTCTGGCACAAGGACACCGGCCTGCCCGATGGCGTGGATATCGTGGGAATTCCGGGCGGATTTTCCTATGGCGATTACCTGCGCTGCGGGGCGATCGCGGCCAATTCACCGATCTGCGGCGCGCTGAAGGCGCATGTGGACCGGGGCGGCTTTGCGCTGGGGGTCTGCAACGGCTTTCAGGTGCTGACGGAAACCCGGCTGCTGCCCGGCGCGCTGCGGCGCAATGCGGGGCTGAAATACATCTGCAAGCCGGTGGCCCTGCGGGTCGAGACCGCCGACAGCGCGTTCACCGCCGGTTATGCGCAGGGTGACGAGATCACGGTGCCGATCGCGCATCATGACGGCAATTACTATGTCGATGAGTTGACGCTGAACGCGCTGCGCGATCAGGACCGGGTGGCGTTTCGCTATGTCTACAATCCCAACGACTCGGTCGATGACATTGCGGGTGTGTTGTCGGAAAACCGCCGTGTGCTGGGGATGATGCCGCATCCCGAACGCATGGCCGAGGCGGCCCATGGCGGCACCGACGGGCAGGCGATGTTTCGCGCATTGATGGATCAGCTTGCCACGGCGTGACTTGAGCGGCGCGCAGGCGCGGCGTAGATTGCTTCGCATGGCGCATCTACCTGTTCAGCTTCCCTCCGGCACGCGCGCGGTCAGTTGGCGCGCGCGCATGGCGTTGTTTGCGCTGATGGTGCTGGCGGTGGCGACGGTGGCCACGACCAATGTGCTGCTGACGGACCGCTTTACCGAGAACACCCGCAACCGGGCCGAACTGCGGCTGGCGCTGTATTCCGGCAACCTGCTGTCCGAGCTGCGGCGCAATTCGATCGTGCCGCAGCTGCTGGCGCGCGATCCCGCGCTGATCGGGGCGCTGTCGTCGGGTGACTACTCGATGTCGACGCAGCGGCTGATTTCCTTCGTGGACGAGATTGGGGCGGCGTCGCTGATGTTGCTGGACGAAGACGGGCGCGCCGTGGCCACCACCGATCGCAACCGGCTGGGCAGCATGCACCGCTCGGACCCGTATTTCGTCGATGCCGTCCGGTCCTCGGGCACGGTGTTCACCGTGATGCAGCGTGAAAGCGGGGCCTATGTGTTCGTCTATTCCCGCCGGGTCGAGGACCGCGGCAGCGTTCTGGGCGTGATCCTGGTCGAGGTCGATCTGGCCAAGTTCGAACGCGCCTGGGCGGGGATTTCGGATGCGGTGGTGGTGACCGACAGCAGCGATACGATCATCCTGGCGACCGAGCCGCGCTGGCGCGGCCTGACCGAGGTCGAGGCGCTGGCGCATGAGCCCGCGCGCAGCGCGATCCAGCGCGCGATCGAGGCGACGGCCGACTGGACGACCCTGCCAGCCGATGCCTATGTGCAGGGCGAGGCGGTGATGCGGATGGAAACCCGCATCCCGTTCCGGGGCTGGAAGATGACCAGCTATACCACCTATGCCAGCGTGCGCGAAAAGGTGAACGGTTTTCTGGCGCTGGAAATCATGGGATTCGCGATCCTGCTGGCGCTGGCGTTCTATTTCCTCAGCCGCAAGAACGCGGTGCGCATGGCGCTGTTTCAGCGCGAGTCGGCGGACCTTCGCGCATTGAACGCGCGCTTGCAGCGGGAAATCGCCGAGCGCGAGCGGGTGCAGAAAAACCTTGCGGTGGCTGAACAGACGCTGGCGCAAAGCAGCAAGCTGGCGGTTCTGGGCGAGATGTCGGCGGCTGTGAGCCACGAGCTGAACCAGCCTCTGGCGGCGATGAAGACCTACCTCGCCGGTGCCCGCCTGCTGCTGCGCCGCAACCGCCCCGAAGAGGCGCTGTCATCGTTCCAGCGCATCGATGACCTGATCGAGCGGATGGGCGCGATCACCAAGCAGCTCAAATCCTATGCCCGCAAGGGATCCGAGGAGTTTGTGCCTGTTAACATGGGGGATGCACTGGCTTCGGCGCTGTCGATGATGGAGCCGCAGCTCAAACTGCGCCAGATCAAGATCAGCCGTGCGATCCCGTCCGAGCCGGTGATGGTGATGGGCGACCGGGTGCGGATCGAGCAGGTGATGATCAACCTGCTGCGCAACGCCATCGACGCCATCGGCGGTGTTGATGCGCCCGAGATCGACCTTATCCTGGCCGCGGGCGAGACCGCCACCCTGACCGTGCGCGACAATGGCACCGGGATCAGCGACCTCAACAAGCTGTTCGAACCTTTCTTTACCACCAAGACGGCGGGTGACGGCGTGGGGCTGGGGCTTGCCATTTCCTCGGGTATCGTGTCCGACCTTGGCGGGCGCCTGACCGCGCGCAATGCCGAAGGCGGCGGCGCGGTGTTCGAGGTGCAGCTGCCGATCCTTGGGGAGCACAACAAAGATATAGAAGCCGCGGAGTAAAGCAGCCCATGTCAAAAGCCATGAAGATTGCCATCATCGATGATGAAAAGGATATGCGCCAGTCGATCAGCCAGTGGCTGGCGTTGTCGGGCTATGACACCGAAACATTCGCCAGCGCCGAAGAGGCGCTGAAAGCGCTTGGGCCGGATTATCCGGGCATCGTGATTTCCGACATCAAGATGCCGGGCATGGACGGTATGCAATTTCTGAAAAAGCTGATGGGCACGGACAGCGCGCTGCCGGTGATCATGATCACCGGCCATGGTGATGTGCCCATGGCGGTCGAGGCGATGCGCGTCGGTGCCTATGACTTTCTGGAAAAGCCGTTCAACCCCGACCGCATGACCGAACTGGCCAAGAAGGCGGCCAATGCGCGCCGCCTGACGCTGGACAACCGCGCGCTGCGCCGCGAACTGTCGGACGGTGGCCAGATCATGAAAAAGCTGATCGGTCAAAGCCCGGTGATGGAGCGCCTGCGCGAGGACATCCTCGATCTGGGGCAGGCCGATGGTCATGTGCTGATCGACGGCGAAACCGGCACCGGCAAGACGCTCGTGGCCCATGCGCTGCATGCGGTGGGCGCGCGGGCGGGCAAGAAATTCGTGCTGATGTCCTGCGCCGCCTATGAAGAGGACGCGCTGACCAAGCGCCTGTTCGGCCCGATGCAGCCCGAGGACAGCCGCCTGCCGGCGGTCGAAGAGGCGCGCGGCGGCACGCTGGTTCTGGAGGATGTGGAATCGCTGCCCGATACGTTGCAGGCCCGCCTGCTGAGCATGATGAACGAGCAGGGCACCCCGGCCGAAACCCGGATCGTGGCGATCTCGAACCTGCAGCAGCAGGACAAGACGCTTGAGGATGTGCTGCGCCCGGATCTGTTTTACCGGCTGGCGGCCCTGCGCATCACCTTGCCGCCGCTGCGCCAGCGCGGCGAGGATATCCTGACCCTGTTCACCCGGCTGTCGGAACAGTTCGCCGAGGAATACGGCTGTGACGCGCCCAATGTCAGCGCGCAGGAGGCCGCGCAACTGTTGCAGGCCCCGTGGCTCGGCAACGTGCGCCAGTTGATCAACGTGGCCGAGCGCGCGGTGCTGCAATCGCGGCGCGGGCAGGGGACCATCGCGTCGCTGCTGATGGCCGATCACGACGACATGCAACCGGTGATGACGACCGAAGGCAAGCCGCTGAAGGAATATGTCGAGGCTTTCGAACGGATGCTGATCGACAACACCATGCGGCGGCACAAGGGCTCGATCCAAGCGGTTATGGACGAGCTGTGCCTGCCGCGCCGGACATTGAACGAAAAAATGGCCAAATACAGCCTGCAACGGGGTGATTACCTGTAGCCACAAGGCGTGGCGCATTTTCCCCATTGTAATGTGTCACCCGCAGGCTTTATGCTCGACAAACGGCAGAGGCACCCTGTGCCCGCCGCGAGAGTTTCGCTGTTTCAGACATATGCCCGACACTATCCGGCTGGCCTGAACAGACCGATCAGGTCCGGTGACGGACCAAGTAACAGCCCGGTGCAGGCCCCTGGCCGCGATCCGGGCGAACAACAGGCGTCACGCGACAAATGCGCGGCGTTGGAGAAGAAACGCGATGAGGCGCGAGGTGGCATCAAGAACCAGAGCAGGCAGTCTTGCCTGGCCCAGAACGTTGCCCACGCCCGACTTCGCCCTGACAGACACGCCCCCGACACGACGCGCGCCCAAGGGCCGCGGCGGACGCGCGCGTGCATACGGATATCATGGCCAACAAAATGCTTATCGATGCCACCCACGCCGAGGAGACTCGGGTTGTGGTGGTCGACGGAAACAAGGTCGAGGAATTTGACTTTGAATCGGAAAACAAACGCCAGCTTGCCGGCAACATCTACCTGGCAAAGGTAACACGGGTCGAACCCTCGCTTCAGGCGGCCTTTGTGGATTACGGCGGAAACCGTCACGGGTTCCTGGCGTTCTCGGAAATTCATCCCGACTATTACCAGATCCCTGTTGCCGACCGCGAGGCGCTGATGGAGGAAGAGCGCGCCTATGTCGAGGCACAGCGCGCCCGCGACGAGGAAGACGAGAAGCCAAAGTCGCGCCGGTCGTCGTCGCGTGCGTCTTCGCGGGCGGAAAAGACCACCAGCGATGATGCGGTGATCGCGCAGGATGCTGACGGGTCCGAGATATCGGGCATGGAAACCATCGATCTGGATGACGACGAGGTGCCCGAGGGCATGTCGCCGATGGAAACCGTGGGTGAAACCCCGGTCGAGGAACCGCAGGACGAAGGGCGGTTCGACTTTGACGATGATGACAGCGACGATACCGAAACCGTCGAGAAGGACACCACGATCGAATCCGTGGCGGATGATGACGATGTCGAAGACATCCGCCCGCCGCGCAAGCCGCGCCCGCGCCGCTACAAGATTCAGGAAGTGGTCAAGGTGCGCCAGATCATGCTGGTGCAGGTCGTCAAGGAAGAGCGCGGCAACAAGGGTGCTGCGCTGACCACCTATCTGTCGCTGGCGGGCCGCTATTGCGTGCTGATGCCAAACACGGCGCGCGGGGGCGGTATCAGCCGCAAGATCACCAATGCGGTGGACCGCAAGAAGCTGAAGGAAATCGCGCAGGAAATCGACGTACCGACCGGCGCGGGGCTGATCGTGCGCACCGCCGGGGCCAAGCGCACCAAGGCCGAGATCAAGCGCGATTACGAATACCTGCAACGCCTGTGGGAACAGATCCGCGAGCTGACGCTGAAATCCATCGCGCCCGCCAAGATCTATGAAGAGGGCGACCTGATCAAACGCTCGATCCGCGACCTCTACAGTCGTGATATCGACGAGGTTCTGGTCGAGGGCGAGCGCGGCTATCGCATCGCCAAGGACTTCATGAAGATGATCATGCCGTCTCACGCGGTGAACGTGAAACCCTATCGCGAAAGCCTGCCACTGTTCGCACGCTATCAGGTCGAAAGCTACCTGAGCAGCATGTTCAACCCGACGGTGCAGCTGAAATCCGGCGGCTACATCGTGATCGGCGTGACCGAGGCGCTGGTGGCGGTCGACGTGAACTCGGGCCGGGCCACCAAGGAAGGCTCGATCGAGGAAACCGCCCTCAAGACCAACCTCGAGGCCGCCGAAGAGGTGGCGCGGCAGATGCGTCTGCGCGACCTGGCCGGTCTGATCGTGATCGATTTCATCGACATGGACGAGCGCAAGAACAACGCTGCCGTCGAGAAGCGCCTGAAGGACAAGCTGAAAACCGACCGTGCGCGGATTCAGGTGGGGCGGATCAGCGGTTTCGGCCTGCTGGAGATGAGCCGCCAGCGCCTGCGCCCAGGCATGATCGAGGCGACAACGCAGCCTTGCCCGCATTGTCATGGCACCGGGCTGATCCGGTCGGATGACAACCTGGCCCTGTCGATCCTGCGCCAGATCGAGGAGGAAGGCACGCGCCGCCGTTCGCGCGAGGTGCTGGTCAAGGCCCCGGTGTCGATCGCGAATTACCTGATGAACTTCAAGCGCGAACACGTGGCCCAGATCGAGGCGCGCTATGGCATGGCGGTGCGGATCGAAGGTGATCCGATGCTGATCAGCCCCGATTTCAGCCTTGAGAAGTTCAAGACCGCAACCCGTGTCGTCTCCGAGGTCGCACCCGTGGTGTCGGTTGATACATCGCTGATGGATCAGGTGGACGAAGCAGTCGTTCCCGAGGAAGACGAAGTGGAGGCGGTGGCCGAGGCCCCGGAGGCCCGCGAGCCGCGCGAGGACTCCGAGGACGATCAGAAGCCCAAAAAGCGGCGTCGCCGTCGGCGGTCGCGCCGGTCGAAATCGTCGCGCGATGATCAGGATCGGTCGGAGTCGGAGTCGGAGTCGGAAAATGACACCGACGACGAGCAGGATGCTCAGTCCAGGGAGTCGGTCGCGGCAAAGCCCGAAGCCGAGGCTGCCGAGGCAGCCGCACCCGTTCAGGACACTGTGCAGGACAGCCCGGCCGAAGTGACCGAGACCGAGGAAGCGCCGAAACCGGCCCCCAAGCCGCGCAGCCCACGCAGCCGCAAGAAGCCCGAGCCGCAAGAGGCCGCCGAGACTGCTGAGGCAGAAGCCGGCGAGGTGGCGACGACAGAGGAAAAGCCCAAGACCACGGCGCGCAAGCCGTCGACCAGCACCCGGTCGCGCAGCACAAGCGCCAAGGCCAAGAAAGAGGCCGAGGAAAAGGCCGCTGCCGAAGAGGCGTCGTCGGCTTTCGTTGCACAGGCGGCGACCGAAGCGCCGCAGCCTGAACCGGCCTCCGAGCCGCAGGTCGCAGCAGCGGAACCCCCGCAGCCCGAGCCCGAGGCCCCAAAACCCGAGCCCGAGCAGCCAGCCCCTGCCGCGGCTGAAACGCCTGCCCCTGAAAAGGCTCCGGCGATGGCCGAAACCGCAGCCTCGGAGGTGGAAGAGGATGACGACGACGGTAAGCCCAAGCGCCGCGGCTGGTGGTCGCTGGGTCGCTGAGCGGTCTGATCTGAATGAAAGCGGCCCCCTGTGTGGGGCCGTTTTTTTATGGCGCTACGGGGGTGCCGCCCAGCCGGGTCAGCATCTGGCGCATTTTGCGATCCACCGCAGGATCGGGATAGATCACATGGACTTCGCGCCCGTCGCGCTGGGGCACGGAGATGAAGGCCGACGCCTCGATGATCATGGCGGTGCTGTCGGTGCTACGCGACTGGAACCGGATCACGCTTTCGGGCAGGGCATCGATGGTGCCGTCATAGCGCAGGATCGCGCCCGCCGCGCCCTCGGGAGGCAGCAGGCGGCGGCATTCGATGCGATCTGACGAGGGGCGCACCACGCGCTCGCCCGGGCCGGAACAGGCCAGCGGCACGGCGGCATAAAGCTGCGTTGGTGTGGTCGCGAACTGCATCGAGACGGGGGCCGCCGGGTCACGGGCAGGCTGCGTGGCCGCGCACCCGGCCAGTGACAGCACCGCGAGGCCGAAAAAGAATCGTTTGGTTCCCAAGATGTGGTGCCTCCGTCTGATCTTGCCCGCCACATAGGCGATTGCGCGCAGACCTGTTGCATTTTGGTGCGGTCTGTTGGGCACTCTTCCGTCGCTCAAGCCATGTCCCAAAAGTGTCGGATAAAGCCGTACCGTTCAACGCTTTTCGGCACTTATACCTGCCTTGCACACAGAGTTGTTCACAACGCGGCGGCAGGCGTTGAATCACTCGTTTGCGCCCTGCGTCCCCGTCAACCGATTTTTTGCCCGGCGGGGCGTGCATTTTCCGTTGACCCGTGGGGCGGAAATACGCCAAGTTGTGCTGGCCGATGGCGCGGGACACAATATGTGGTGTCAGGCTGGGCGGGGACAGAGAAAACCAAAGCAAGTCGGAATTCAGCCGACCCTTACCGCGCAAGCGTATTTGCGTGACCTGCCCCCGACTGCCCTTAAGCGCTGGCTTGGACAAAAACGGCTGTAGAATGGGGCAGTTTCTATGAAAATTGAAAGAAAATTCACGCAAGCAGGGCAAGACGCATATGCGGAGCTGGATTTCGTCGCCACGACATCCGAGATCCGCAACCCGGACGGCACCGTTGTGTTCCGTCTGGACGCGGTCGAAGTGCCCGGCAAGTGGAGCCAGGTTGCCAGCGATGTCATCGCGCAGAAATATTTCCGGAAGGCCGGTGTGCCCGCCAAGCTGACGCGCGTTCCTGAAAAGGATGTGCCCGAGTTCCTGTGGCGCTCGGTTCCGGCCAAGGACAATACCGAGTTCGGCGGCGAAACCTCGTCCAAGCAGGTGTTCGACCGTCTGGCCGGGGCCTGGGCCTATTGGGGCTGGAAAGGTGGCTATTTCACCACCGAGGAAGACGCGCGCGCCTATTTCGACGAAATGCGCCACATGCTGGCCGCGCAGCGGGCGGCCCCCAATAGCCCGCAGTGGTTCAACACCGGTCTGCATTGGGCTTACGGCATCGACGGTCCCAGCCAGGGGCATTACTATGTCGATTACCAGACCGGCAAGCTGACAAAATCCACCAGCGCCTATGAGCATCCGCAGCCTCATGCCTGCTTTATCCAGTCGGTTGCCGATGATCTGGTGGGTGATGGTGGCATCATGGATCTGTGGGTGCGCGAGGCGCGGCTGTTCAAATACGGCTCGGGCACCGGCACCAACTTTTCCAGCCTGCGGGCCGAAGGGGAAAAGCTGTCGGGCGGCGGCAAATCCAGCGGCCTGATGGGGTTCCTGAAGATCGGTGACCGTGCCGCGGGCGCGATCAAGTCAGGCGGCACCACGCGCCGCGCGGCCAAGATGGTGATCTGCGACGTGGACCACCCCGACATCCAGGAATTCGTGAACTGGAAGGTCAAGGAAGAGCAGAAGGTCGCCAGCATCGTCGCGGGCAGCAAGATGCACGAGTTGAGGCTGAACGAGATCTTCGCCGCCATCCGCCAGTGGGATGGCAGCAGCGAGGACGCGGTGGATCCGACCAGAAATGCCGCGCTGAAATCCGCGATCCGCAGCGCCAAGAAATCGGCCATCCCCGAGCCCTATGTCAAGCGCGTGCTGGATTATGCCAAGCAGGGCTATGACAGCATCGAATTCCCGACCTATGACACCGACTGGGATTCCGAGGCTTACGCGAGCGTATCCGGCCAGAACTCCAACAACTCGGTCCGGGTGACCGATGCGTTCCTCAAGGCCGTGCAGGACGATGCCGACTGGGAGCTGTTGCGCCGCACCGACGGGGGCGTGGCCAAGACGCTGAAGGCGCGCCAGTTGTGGGAAGACATCGGTCATGCCGCATGGTCCTGCGCCGATCCGGGCATCCAGTATCACGACACGGTCAACGCCTGGCACACCTGCCCCGAGGACGGGGCGATCCGCGGCTCGAACCCGTGCTCGGAATACATGTTCCTGGACGATACCGCCTGCAACCTGGCCTCGATGAACCTGCTGACCTTCTACAGGGACGGCGCGTTTCAGGTCGAGGACTACATGCACGCGATCCGGCTGTGGACACTGACGCTGGAAATCAGCGTGATGATGGCGCAGTTCCCGTCGAAAGAGATCGCGCAGCGGTCGTTCGACTTCCGCACGCTGGGGCTGGGCTATGCCAACATCGGCGGTCTGCTGATGAACATGGGCCTGGGCTATGACAGCGACGAAGGCCGCGCCCTGACCGGTGCCCTGACCGCGATCATGACCGGCGTATCCTATGCCACCAGCGCCGAAATTGCCGGCGAGCTGGGCGCGTTCTCGGGCTACAAGCGCAACGCCAAACACATGCTTCGCGTGATCCGCAACCACCGCAACGCCGCCTATGGCGCGACCGACGGCTATGACGGGCTGGATATCAAACCCGTCGCGCTGGACCACGCCAATTGCCCCGATGCGCGGCTGGTCGAGATCGCCAAGTCGTCCTGGGACGAGGCGCTGCGCCTTGGCAAGAAGCACGGGTTCCGCAACGCGCAGACCTCGGTGATCGCGCCCACCGGCACGATCGGGCTGGTGATGGATTGCGACACCACCGGGATCGAGCCGGATTTCGCGCTGGTCAAGTTCAAGAAGCTGGCAGGCGGCGGCTATTTCAAGATCATCAACCAATCGGTGCCTGCCGCGCTGGAAAAGCTGGGCTATGGCAGCGCGCAGATCGAAGAGATCATCGCCTATGCCGTGGGTCACGCCAGCCTCGGGCAGGCACCGGCGATCAACCACAGCACGCTTGTTGCCAAGGGGTTCGGCCCCAACGAGCTGGACAAGATCGAAAGCGCGCTGGCCGCCGCCTTTGACATCCGCTTCGTGTTCAACCAGTGGACCCTGGGCGAGGCGTTCTGCACCAACGTGCTGGGCATCCCGGCGGACAAGCTGAACGATCCCGGCTTTGACCTGCTGCGCCAGCTTGGCTTTTCCAAGGCCGATATCGACGCGGCAAACGATCATGTCTGTGGCACCATGACGCTGGAAGGCGCGCCGCATCTGGACCCGGCGCATTACCACATCTTCGATTGCGCCAACCCCTGCGGCAAGCGCGGCACGCGCTACCTGTCGGTCAACAGCCATATCGACATGATGGCGGCGGCGCAGTCGTTCATCTCGGGCGCGATCTCCAAGACGATCAACATGCCCAACGATGCGACGATCGCGGACTGTCAGGCGGCATACGAGCGGTCGTGGCAGATGGGCATCAAGGCGAACGCGCTGTATCGCGACGGCTCGAAACTGTCGCAGCCTCTGGCCAGCGCGCTGGTCGAGGATGACGACGAGGCGGCCGAGATCATGGAAAGCGGCAGCCAGCAGGAAAAGGCCGCCGTGCTGGCCGAAAAGATCATCGAGAAGGTGGTGATCAAGGAGATCGTGCGCAGCCATCGCGACAAGATGCCCGACCGGCGCAAGGGCTATACCCAGAAGGCGGTTGTCGGCGGGCACAAGGTGTATCTGCGCACCGGCGAATATGCCGACGGGCAACTGGGCGAAATCTTCATCGACATGCACAAGGAAGGTGCGGGTTTCCGCGCGATGATGAACAATTTTGCCATCGCCGTGTCTGTGGGCCTGCAATACGGTGTGCCGCTGGAGGAGTTCGTGGACGCCTTCACCTTCACCAAGTTCGAGCCCGCAGGGCTGGTGCAGGGCAATGACAGCATCAAGAACGCGACCTCGATCCTGGATTACATCTTCCGCGAACTGGCGGTCAGCTATCTGGATCGCACCGACCTGGCCCATGTGAAACCGTCGGGGGCCAGCTTTGACGATCTGGGCCGCGGCGAAGAGGAAGGCGTGTCCAACGTCCGCGAGATCAGCGAAACCGCCGCCTCGCGCTCGCTCGAAGTGCTGAAACAGATCAGCTCGACCGGGTATCTGCGCAAGCGTCTGCCGCAGGAGCTGGTCGTGCTGAACGGCGGTCACGGCATGGCCACGGGTACCGATCCCATGGGCGCGCTGCACAGCCTTGTGCCGGAAACGGTGGGCGGTACGACGACCCTGACCAGCACCACCACCGTGGCCAGCGGCGCGGTGAGCATGGACGCGCGCACCAAGGCCCGGATGCAGGGGTTCGAGGGCGAAGCCTGCGGCGATTGCGGCAACTACACGCTGGTGCGCAACGGCACCTGCATGAAGTGCAACACCTGCGGCGCGACAAGCGGGTGTAGCTGAGGAGGGCGTAGTTCATGATGTCCCTGAGGTCATAGTTCTTCCCGATTGGGCGGAAAAATCCTCCCGTTCAGGGCAAAATTCCTCCGGGACTGAAAGCAGGCAAGGATCGGCCAGTAATTATTCTTTTTGGGGCTGGCCGATCTCATACCACGACCGACCCCATTGCCGTGTTACTGAAGGCGCCCATGGGCGAGGTAAGAATATAGCGATAAGCTTGAATTATTTCGTGTTTGTGAGGACCTGACTATGGCCAGATGCACCGCACCTCGAGAAGGCCACCGTTCAGCGGCAGCCGCCGCAAAATGTCCAGCTTGCAGGGGGCGCTATGGTCGGTCGTCCGGATACGGAAGTTATGGACATTATCCATCCACAGCTTACTCGGGTCCAGCACGCACGGCGATAGCGGCGAGCAGTTCAACGAGAACCGGTGGTAGCGGCAAGCCGAAGTGGTCTCGCTCTGGCTCGTCTGTTGTTTATACCGACCTTCAAATTCGTTCCCTTACGCCTATTCGCGAAAGCGTTGAGGCACGCGCTACACAAGATCTGCGCGACGTGTTCTTGTGCCACGCTTGGGACGATCGCTCGGGAGCTGCTAAGGAGCTCCATGATCTTCTCGAGGGGAAAGGGGTGAAAGTCTGGTTCAGCGAAAAGGCCGTGGGGTTGGGCGTGCCGCTGATGCGAGCCATCGACAAGGGGCTCGCAAATTCCCGGATCGGTATCGTGCTAGTGACGCCTGCGCTACTAAGGCGGCTCCCGTCTGAAGGTATCGCCGACAAAGAGTTATCGGCTCTGCTCGCAGGTGAACGGCTCGTTCCGATCGTGCACCAGACCACCTATGAAACGCTGCGTAATGTAAGTCCGCTGCTTGCGGCACGAAGTGGGCTCAGCACAGCTGAAGAAACGATGGCGCAGGTGGCTGAAAAACTGGCGGAACTGGTCTCCGTGTGACGAATTTCTAGCTGTCGCCTTTGTCCTCGGACCGATGCTTGATCTTCCGCATGTATTTCGCCGGTATGCCGATCTCTCCCTTTTTGAAGCCTCTGAACACTAGTTTTTCTGCTGGAGCTGGGACGGGGTGACCTCACCCATCCGAAGGCGTTCTTCGTCCCTTTTGCGAGACCGGGCTTTCGCTGCGGCGCGGTTCTTGAACAGGTCTGACTTGTTGGCCTCCGTGGGCTGCTTATCGATGTATAATAGAGAACCCCAGTTGCGACTTTTCGTTTGAATGGTCGAACCGGGCCCGGTCGTCGGTAAACGGAAGCGACCCCGCAGCGTGCAAGGGCGCGTGGTCGGCTACGTCTCCCCGGTGCTGGATCCTGTCCCGTCGCCTTCGCGGTCCTCGGCCCGGTCCGCTTGTCGCCGGAGGCGTTCGGCCGCCACTTCCCGGCGCAGCTCGGCTTCGACGATGCGGGACATGTTGAGCCCCAGACGACGGGCCTCATCCACCAGATCGGCGCTTAGCGTCACGCTTACCTTGACCCGCATCAGACGCCTCCCGGGGCTTGATTGCCCGCTGTCCGGCAGGGGTGATGCCGCAGGTGCATTCGAACACCCCGAGGCGAACGCCCGGCTTCGACAGATTCCGAGCGGTTCGCTCCCGAAGTTTTCCGGGGGTGGGCGACCCGATCACGCATCGTGACCACCTACAGGCTGCGCCTCGCTGTCAGCCAGGACTTCCATTCCGTCCAGCAGCCCCGCCAAGGCGGCGCCGTCGAGTTCGCGGTGTTCAAGGAGCGCGTCAGCGATCCGCTCGACCGCCCCGCGATGCTGGACGATGATCTTACGCGCTTCCTTCTGCCCGGCCCGGAGCCGGTCTTCGACCCGGTCCCGCACCGTGGCCGGCAGCAGGGTGATCGGGGTGTCCGGAGAGATCCAGCATAGGTCTGGGCCGAAGCCGAACGCGCACTCGGCGCGGATGCCGAGGGAGGTGGCTTGCGCGAGGTCGCTGGCGGAGCCAGTCCCGGCTCCGCTGGTCACGTCGCCGAAGAGGATGTCCTCAGCTTCCCGCCCGGCGAGGACCGCCGCGATCATCCCCCTGATGTCCCGAGCCGTCATAGCGTTCAGATGCGGTCGGACGACTTCCCCGCCGCGAGGGCTGATCCGTGCCAGCGTCGCGGCGGGAAGACCGATCGCGTGACCGGCGACCACATGGGCCGCTTCATGGACCGCGACGCGCCGCATCAGCGCGTCACCGAGCTGCGGCTGTGCGCGGTCGGCCGCCGCCTGAAGGTCCTTGAGCGCGAGATCCCGCCCGGCCTTGCGCGCACTGGTCCGGGCGTCACGGAGGAGCGCCGCGACCTCGGCGCCGGACAGGCCGACAAGTTGTGCGGACACGCGGTCGAGGTCCGGTCCCGGGATCACGCCCGCCACGGCGGCCGACAGCATCGCCGTGATGCCAGACCGGATCGGGCGACCTACCCGGATATGTCGATCGAACCGGCCGGCTCTGACAACCGCCGGATCCACGCGCTCTGGATCGTTGGTCGCGGCTACGAGAACCACGCCTTCGGTCGCAGAGAGGGCGTCAATCAGCGTGAGAAGTCCGTTGACCATGCCGATCACATAACCATTAGTAGACTGATCTCTATTGTAAAAACTATCCACCTCATCGAGGAAGAATACGGATGGGCGGCCTCCCTTAGCCTGCTCGGCGGCGGCATTGAGCGCCTTCTGTAGCGCGACAAACTTGATGAGAAGAGCGCGTCAATCAGGATGAGAATCCTTGGTCGCGACGCTTGAGAAGATGCCGC
>NZ_JBHUDD010000143.1:0-24128 GCF_042677865.1 Lacimonas salitolerans
GCGCGCAGGCTGGGATGACACCTTCCTGCGCTCGATTCTCACAAACATAGCAATGGCTTAATGCCAAAAGCGATTGCCCTGCCCTATTGGGTGAATTATCATCTGGAGCACCATCTTGTGATGCATGTGCCCGCCCACAACCTGCCCAAGCTGCATCAGCGCCTGCTTGACCGTGGCCTTGGACCGGATATGGAGATCGGGCAAACCTATTGGCACGTGCTGCGCCGCGCCGCGTCGCGCCCTGCCTGACCCGACAGGCCGCCATCGCGTGAAGAACCCTTACGCCCCGCTGAACACCTTTGTCGCCCCCGCCGTACCGCGCGCCGAGCTGTGGCGTCTGGGCGCGGGCGTTGCGCTGATCGTGGCACTTGCGCTGCTGATGGCGACCGCATTCGGTGCTCTGGCGCAGGCGCTGCTGCCGGCAGAGGGCTATGCGCGCTATGCCGCTGCGACAAGCCAAGGCCCGGGCGCGGTTCTGTTCATCCTGTTCGGCTTTGGCTTTTTCCTGATTGCCACCCTTGTCTGCGCCGACCTGCTGCACAACCGCCGCCCCGTCACGCTGCTGGGCCATCCCACGCTGGCCATTTTGCAGGGGGTGCGGGTTATGGTGGCTGTGCTGCTGCTGGGCATCGTGCTGTGGCTGCTGCCGCCGTGGGACATGTCCGACCTGCGCCCTGGTCTGGCGTTCGTCCCATGGGCGATGCTGCTGCCCATGGCGCTGGTGGCCGTGGCGGTTCAGGTCACCGCAGAAGAAGTGTTCTTTCGCGGCTACCTTCTGCAACAGCTGGCTGCGCGGTTTTCGCATCCGGCGGCGTGGATGGTCGCGCCTTCGGTGCTGTTTGGGCTGCTGCACAATGACCCGTCGCTGGGGAGCAATGCGATCTGGCTGATGCTGTCGGCCACGCTGTTCGGCATCGCCGCCGCCGACCTGACCGCGCGCAGCGGCACGCTGGCGCCGGCCATCGTTTTGCATTTCGTCAACAACGCCAGCGCCTTCCTGCTGGTATCGGCGCAAGAGGATCTGGGCGCGCTGGCGCTGTATCTGATCGAGGTCGATCTGGCCGACCCCGCCCAGATGCGCGCGCTGATCGCCATCGACGCGGGCGTTTTGCTGTGCAGTTGGCTGGCCGCAAGGATTGCCCTGCGGCGCTAGTCAGCCCGCCCGCATCGCGTGGAAATGATCGACCGGCCCGTGACCGCCGCCAACCTGCAACCCGTCCGCCGCCGCAATCGCCGCCTGGACATAGGCCTTGGCCACCCGCGCCGCCGCCATCGGATCGCCGGTGATCGAAAGCTGCGTGGCCAGTGCCGAGGAGAGCGTGCAGCCGGTGCCATGGGTGTTGGCCGTGGCGATGCGCGGGCTGTCCAGCCATCCGGCCCCGTCGGCGGTCATCAACAGATCGGGGCTGTCATCCCCCGGCAGATGCCCGCCTTTCAGCATCACGGCCCCCGGCCCCAGCGCCAGCAGCGCCTGCGCCTGATCCAGCATCTGGGCGCGGGTTTCAGCCTCGGGCAGATCCAGCAGGTCGGCGGCCTCGGGCAGGTTGGGGGTGATCACCGCCGCCATCGGCAGCAGCACATCGCGCAGCACCGCCACTGCATCCGCCGCCAGCAGACGGTCGCCACCCTTGGCTACCATCACCGGGTCCAGCACGACGGGCACGTCGCGCCCGCGCAGAGCATCGGCCACCGCGCGCGCAATCTCGGCGCTGCCCAGCATCCCGATCTTGACCGCATCGACGCGGATATCATCAAACACTGCGCCGATCTGTTCCGCGACGAAGGCGGGCGGGATCAGTTGCGCGCCGCGCACACCGCGCGTGTTCTGCACCGTCAGCGCGGTGATCGCGGCCATGGCATAACCGCCATTGGCGCTGATCGCCTTGATGTCGGCCTGAATGCCCGCGCCGCCCGACGGGTCCGACCCGGCGATAGACAAGATGTTGGGGATCATGCGTGCCTCCATGCGTTGACCAGATCGCGGGTTGCGGCCTGCGGATCATCGGCCCCGGAGATGGCCGACACCACCGCCACGCCTGCACAGCCTGCGGCCCTGATCGCCGGGATATCCGCCAGCCCGACGCCGCCGATGGCCACCGCAGGAATTGGGCTGTGTGCCACCACCTGCGCCAGACCGTCCAGCCCCAGCGGGGTGGCATGGTCGGGTTTCGTGGCCGTCGCACGCACCGGGCCGACCCCGATCAGGCTGATCGCGCCCTTGGGCATCGCGGCAAGCTGCGCCTGTGTTTCGATCGACAGCCCCAGATGCCGGTCCGGCCCAAGTGCGGCGCGCGCCTGCGCCGGATCGCCATCCCCCTGCCCCATGTGCAGCCCGTCGGCCCCGCTGGCCAAGGCCACCTCCAGCCGGTCATTCACGATCAACGGCACGCCCGCCGCGCGGCACAGCGGCAGCAATCGACGCGCCTGCGCCACCATCTCGGCCTCGGTCGCGGTCTTGTCGCGCAACTGGATCAGACCCGCGCCACCGGCCAGCGCCGCGCACACCAGCGCATCGTCGCAGCCATCGGGAGTTACAAAGTAGATGCCGATGCTCATGCCTGCATCACCTGTGCACCTGCGCTGACATCCTCGGGCGTCAGGGCATGCAGCGCATCCAGAAAGGCCACCTGAAAGCTGCCCGGCCCCTGCGCCTGCACGCCCGCGCGCTCGCCCGCCAAACCGTAATAGGCCAGCGCGCCAACCGTGGCACGCAGCGTGTCCTGCCCCACGGCAAAGGCCGCCACGATGCCGGTCAGCGAGCAGCCCATCACGGTGATGCGCGGCATCATCGGGTGGCCGTTGCCCACACGAAACGCCCGCGCGCCATCAGTCACGAAATCCTGCGCCCCGGTCACCGCGACCACACCGCCCGTCAGCCGCGCCAGATCGCGCGCGGCCCCTTCTGCGGCGTCCACGCTGTCGGCGGCATCGGCCCCCTTGCCCGCTGCCGCCGTGCCCGCCAGCGCCAGGATTTCCGACGCATTGCCCCGGATCACGGAGGGTTTCAGCGCCAGCAGCCGCGCGCCCGCATCGCGCCGCATCGCCGTGGCGCCCACTGCCACCGGGTCCAGCACCCAAGGGCTGCCACGATCGTGGGCGACCTGCGCCGCCGCCTCCATCCCGCGCAGCCAGTCGGGGCTGAGCGTGCCGATATTCAACGTCAGCGCCTGCGCGATGCCCGCGAACTCGCCCGCCTCACCGGCGTCATGCACCATCGCGGGTGACGCGCCCGCGGCCAGCATCACGTTGGCCATCACGTTCATCGCCACAAAATTGGTGATGTTCTGCACCAAGGGCGCGTTGGCCCGCATCGTTCTCAGGTGGGTGCCCCAGTCGGTCATTGTCGTCCTTTCGTCGCGAAGGGCCGACCGCGCCCCGGATCAGGGGGCAACCGCGACTTCCTCCGCCAGCATGATCTGGTTCAGGTTCAAAGGGTGCTTCTCAGCCCCGCCTGCGCGGAACGCCCCTGTCGTACCGTTGTCATAACCCGATTCCCGCGCCCGCCGCCAGCCCTTGCACCTGCGTTCCGGTGGCGATAGCGTCGCAGACACCTCGGGGTGCCCTTGTGGCTGAGATGCAGATGCGAACCCGTTGAACCTGATCCGGTTAAGACCGGCGGAGGGAAGGTTTTGGATCATCCTCCAATTCACTCGCCCCCCCGCCCGTCGCAGCAGATGGAGGATGCGATGCGTCACCTGTTCCTTGCCACGGGCCTGTTGGCCGCCACCCAGGCGGTGGCCCAGGACTCGCCCGTTCTGACGATCTATACCTACGACAGTTTCGTGTCCGACTGGGGCCCGGGACCGCAGATCAAGGAGGCGTTCGAAGAGACCTGCGCCTGCACGCTGCAATTCGTGGGCGCTGGCGACGGGGCCGCCCTGCTGGCGCGGCTGCGTCTGGAAGGCGCGCGCACGCAGGCCGATATCGTGCTGGGGCTGGACACCAACCTGACCGCCGCCGCGCGCGACACCGGGCTGTTCGCCCCGCATGGCGTGCAGGCGGATTTCGACCTGCCCGTGGCGTGGCAGGATGACATGTTCCTGCCTTTCGACTGGGGCTATTTCGCCTTTGTCGCGGGCGCGGAGGTGGAGGCCCCGACCGATTTCCGCGCCCTTGGCGAAAGCGGCACCAGCATCGTCATCCAGGACCCGCGCAGTTCGACCCCCGGTCTGGGCCTGCTGATGTGGGTCAAGGCCGCCTATGGCGATCAGGCGGGCGAGATCTGGGAAGGGATGGCCGACAATATCGTCACCGTGACCCCCGGCTGGTCCGAGGCTTACGGCCTGTTTCTGGAGGGCGAGGCCGACATGGTGCTGTCCTACACCACTTCGCCTGCCTATCACCTGATTGCCGAGGATGACGCCAGCAAACGCGCCATCCCCTTCAGCGAAGGCCATTACATGCAGGTCGAGGTCGCGGCGAAGCTGGCGGGCACGGATCACCCCGATCTGGCCGATCAGTTTTTGCAATTCATGCTGACCGATGCGTTCCAGTCGGTGATCCCGACAACCAACTGGATGTATCCGGCGGTGACACCCGAGGGCGGCCTGCCCGACGGGTTCGACACCCTGATCACCCCCGGAAAGGCGCTGCTGCTGGACCCGGAACAGGCCCGCGCCCTGCGCGATGACGCGATTGCCGAATGGCAGGCCGCGCTGACACGGTGATCCCTGCGCGGCCCGCTTTGCCGCTCTGGCCCGGCTGGCTGGCCGGGCTGATGCTGTGCGCGTTGTTGCTGGCCCCGCTGGCGGCGGTGCTGGCGCGCGCGGGCGGGGCAGGCTGGCCGGGGGCCGCCGATCTGGCCGCGCTGCGGTTCACCGTGGTGCAGGCGGTGCTGTCCGCGCTGATCTCGGTCGCGCTGGCGGTGCCGGTAGGGCGTGCGCTGGCCCGGCGGCGGTTCCCGGGGCGCGGGGCGCTGATCACCCTTCTGGGCGCTCCCTTCATCCTGCCGGTGATCGTGGCGGTTCTGGGCCTGTTGGCGGTGTTCGGGCGCGGCGGCGTGGCGAATGACCTTCTGGCGTGGCTGGGCCTGCCACAGATACAGATCTATGGCCTGCATGGCGTGGTGCTGGCGCATGTGTTCTTCAACCTGCCGCTGGCCACCCGGATGATCCTGCAAGGTTGGCAGGCCATCCCGGCCGAGCGGTTCCGGCTGGCCGCCAGCCTTGGCATGCCGCCCGCCACCGTGCTGCGGGTGCTGGAACGGCCCATGCTGCGCAGCGTCCTGCCCGGCGCCGCGCTGATCGTCTTTGCGCTGTGCCTGTCCAGCTTCGCGGTCGCGCTGACACTGGGTGGCGGTCCGCGCGCCACCACGCTGGAACTGGCGATCTATCAGGCGTTCCGCTTTGATTTCGACCTTGGCCGCGCGGCGGTGCTGGCGGCGCTGCAACTGGCGCTGGTGATGGGGGCGGCAATGCTGGCCTTGCGCGCGGGCGACGTGACGGGCTTTGGCGGCGGGCTGGACCGTCCCCAGCGCCGGTGGGAGGCCGAGACACCCCTGCTGCGCACGCAGGACGCCGGGTTGATCGCACTGGCCGCGGCGTTCCTGCTGACCCCGCTGGCCGCGATCGTGTGGCGCGGGGCGGTGGGCGTGCTGACCCTGCCCGCGCAGGTCTGGCAGGCGGCGGCGGTGTCGCTGGGCGTGGCGCTGGTCGCAACCGCGCTGTGCATCATGATGGCGATGGCGCTGGCCCTGCTGGCCCTGCGTCACCGCTGGATCGAAGGATTCGGCCTGCTGGGGCTGGCGATCTCGCCGCTGGTGATCGGCACGGGGCTGTTTCTGATGGTCCATCCCTTTGCCGATCCGGCCCGGCTGGCCCTGCCCGTCACCGCGCTGGTCAATGCGGCCATGGCGCTGCCCTTTGCCCTGCGGGTGATCCTACCCCGACTGCGCGAGGTCGAGGCGACCCATGGCCGGCTGGCCACATCGCTGGGGATGCGTGGGGCGGCGCGGTTGCGCTGGCTGATCTGGCCCCGTCTGCGGCCCGTTCTGGGCTTTGCCGCCGGGCTGGCGGCGGCGCTGGCCATGGGCGATCTGGGGGTGATCGCGCTTTTTGCCGATCCCGACACGGCCACTCTCCCGCTGCAGATCTTGCGGTTGATGGGGGCCTACCGGATGGATCATGCCGCGGGTGCGGGGCTGGTGCTGCTGATCCTCAGCCTCGGGCTGTTCTGGCTGTTCGACCGCGGAGGGCGCGACCATGCTGCGACTTGAAGGCGTGCATATCCGGCAGGGTGACTTTGACCTGCGTGCGGATTTCACTGTGCCCGCAGGCGCCCGCGTCGCCATCATCGGCCCCAGCGGTGGCGGCAAATCCACGCTGCTTGGCGCGCTGGCCGGGTTCCTGCCCCTGACATCGGGACGCATCCTTTGGGCCGATACCGACATCACGGACGCACCGCCCGCCGCGCGCCCGATCGCCATGCTGTTTCAGGACAACAACCTGTTTCCGCACCTGACCGTTGCGCAGAATGTCGGGTTGGGCATCCGCCCCGCTCTGCGCCTGACAGCCGATCACCGCGCGACGGTGGAC
Source organism: Lacimonas salitolerans (assembly GCF_042677865.1). Lineage (NCBI taxonomy): Bacteria > Pseudomonadati > Pseudomonadota > Alphaproteobacteria > Rhodobacterales > Paracoccaceae > Lacimonas > Lacimonas salitolerans. The sequence goes on from NZ_JBHUDD010000143.1 coordinate 6,534, forward strand.
ACTGCCCTGTCCCGCGTCGGCCTGCCCGGCATGGGCGCACGCCTGCCTGCGCAGCTGTCGGGTGGGCAGCAGGGGCGCGCCGCGCTGGCGCGGGTTCTGGTGCAGCGCAAGCCCCTGATCGCACTGGATGAACCCTTTGCCGCGCTGGGGCCTGCCCTGAAGTCCGAGATGCTGGATCTGGTGGCGGATCTGTTGGACGAGACCGGCGCCACCCTTCTGATGGTCAGCCACGCGCCCGGGGATGCCCGCCGCCTGTGCCCCCGGACCATCCTTGTCGATGAAGGCCGGGCGGCCCCACCCGCAGACACAACCGCCCTGCTGGACAACCCGCCACCGGGGCTGCGCGCCTATCTGGGCGTCTGAACGAAAAAACCCCGCGTCATGCGCGGGGTTTTTCCATGTCTTGGACCCGATGGATCAGGCGTTCTTCTTGCCCTTGACCGGCGCCCAGATGCGCTTGTTGGTCAGGTACAGCAGGACCGACAGCACCGTCAGGAACAGCACGGCCACAAAGCCCGACTGCTTGCGCGCCATCATCTTCGGCTCGGCTGTCCACATCAGGAACGCCGACACATCCTTGGACATCTCGCGCAGCGAGTTGTCCGCGCCATCGTCGAAATCGACCCAGCCATCGTCCATCGGCGGTGCCATGGCGATCCACCGGCCAGGGTAGGCAGTGTTCTCATAGTAGAGCGTGCCTGCCTCTTCCTTTTCCTCGCCGGTATAGCCCAGCAGCAGCGATGCGATGTATTCCGGGCCGCCGATGCCGTTGACAAGCTGGTTGATCCCCAGACCGTAGGGCCCGTGGAAACCCGCCCGCGCCTTGGCCATCACGCTGAGGTCAGGGGCGGTTTCCAGGTTCGATCCCGGAAAGTGATCGGTCGGCACGGCAGGACGAAAATCGTCGAGTTCTTCGTCAAAGACCTCGAACTGGCCCGCATAGGCGCGCACCTGATCTTCCGAGAATCCCGGTCCGCCCTCGTCACCCAAGGTGCGCAGCGGGACATACTCCAACCCGTGGCAGGCGGCGCAGACCTCGGTATAGACCTTGAGCCCGCGTTGCAGTTGGGCCTGATCGAACCGGCCAAACGGACCTTTGAAGGAGAAATCGAAAGTCTCCACAATTCCGTCTTCGCCGGCCGCTGTGGCCGCCCCGGCCGAAAGAGCCAGGGCTACCGCTGCGGAAATCGCGAGTTGCTTCAGCATTTCCATTGGTCCTTTCTTATTCCGCCGGGGTCTCGGCAGGCCCGTAATGGGCTTTGAAGTCATCCTCGATCGTGGCCGGTGCAGGCAGCGGCTTTTCGATCACACCCAGCAGCGGCAGGATGATCAGGAAATACGCGAACCAATAGGCCGAAGCGATCAGAGAGAACGTGGCATAGGGTTCTTCCGCAGGCATTGCACCCAGCCACATCAGGACCATGAAATCGACCACGAGGATCCAGAACCACCACTTGAACATCGGGCGATACCGGCCCGAACGCACGCGGCTGGTGTCCAGCCATGGGGCGAGGGCCATCACCGCGATGGCACCGAACATCGCCAGCACGCCAAAGAACTTGGCGTCGATGATGCCACCGGTGATCCAGCTTGCGAACATCACGATCCAGACATCCGAGGTAAAGGCGCGCAGGATCGCGTAGAACGGCAGGAAGTACCATTCGGGCACGATGTGCGAGGGCGTCACCAGCGGGTTGGCCTCGATGTAGTTATCGGGGTGGCCCAGGTAGTTCGGCATGAAGCCGACGATGGCAAAGAACACGGCCAGGATGATCGCCAGGGCGAACAGGTCCTTGATCACGAAGTAGGGCCAGAAGGGCAGCGTGTCACGCTCGGCCTCTTCCTTCGACCCGCGGCGCACCTCGACCCCGGTGGGGTTGTTGTTGCCGGTGGTGTGGAAGGCCCAGATATGCACCGCAACCAGCGCCGAGATGACGAAGGGCAGCAGGTAATGCAGGCTGAAAAAGCGGTTCAGCGTGGCATTGTCCACCGCCGGGCCGCCCAGCAGCCAGGTTTCGATTCCCGAGCCGATAAAGGGGATCGCGCCGAACAGGCCGGTGATCACCGTGGCACCCCAGAACGACATCTGACCCCAGGGCAGAACGTAGCCCATGAAGGCCGTGCCCATCATCAGCAGGTAGATCAGCATGCCGATGATCCAGGTCACTTCGCGCGGGGCCTTGTAGGAGCCATAGTAAAGACCGCGGAAGATGTGTAGATACACGGCAGCAAAGAACAGCATCGACCCGTTCTGGTGCAGATAGCGGATCATGTGCCCGCCGTTCACGTTGCGCATGATGTGCTCGACCGACGCGAAGGCGTGATCGACATGCGGCGTGTAATGCATCGCCAGGATGATCCCGGTGATGATCTGCAACGCCAGGCAGAAGGTCAGGACAATGCCCCAGATCCACATCCAGTTCAGGTTCTTGGGTGTGGGGATCATGACAGTGTCGTACAGCAGGCCGACGACGGGCAAACGGCTGTGCAGCCACTTTTCGCCCCCTGTCTTCGGCTCGTAGTGATCGTGCGGAATTCCGGACATATGCGCGTTTCCTTATCCCAGTTGTATCGTCGTGTCGTCGATGAATTCGGCGACCGGTATATCGAGGTTACGCGGAGCGGGGCCACGGCGGATCCGGCCGGCCTCGTCATAGTGCGACCCGTGACACGGGCAGAACCATCCGGAAAAGTCACCTGCGCCATTACCGATCGGCACGCAGCCGAGGTGGGTGCACACCCCGATCATCACCAGCCACTCGCCGTTTTCGTCCATCGCGCGGTTGGCATCGCTGGCATCGGTGTTGGGCTTGTTGGGATTCTGCGACAGAGGATCGGGCAGCTCGTCCAGCGACACGGCGCGGGCGGCTTCGATCTCTTCTGCCGTGCGGCGGCGGATAAAGACCGGCTTGCCCAGAAACTTGACCGACAGCTGCGAGCCTTCGGACACGCCGGACACATCGACCCGGATCGAGGCAAGCGCCTGAACATCGGCCGAGGGGTTCATCTGGTTGACCAGCGGCCAGACGGCCGCACCCGTGGCAACGACACCTGCGCCAGCCGTGGCGTAGTAGAGGAAATCTCTGCGGGTGCCTTCGTGATCTTCTGCGTGGGACACGAGGTTATCTCCTTCTTCAGCCGTAACCGGCCAATACGAGTACGGCCGCTCCGATTGCAGCCAATTCCGAGCGCGTTTCTAACGGTGCTTGCCGGTGCAGTCCAGCGGACATTCCAGCGCAGTTGAACTTCCTGCGCGACTTATCCGCCGAACTTCGGCGCATACCGGTCGAAAAGGCAATCTTGCGTCGCCTGTATCATGGTTTAGGGTCAGCTGCGTCCACCTCAAGGGATAGATTGCCGCAGGCGGGCCGGGATGAGGCCCACAAAACGGCCCTAAGTGTCGCGCGGTTCGGTTGCCTGCATCGACTCGCGCGTGGCGAATGCGGCGTACCAGTCATCCAGCGCCCCGCGTCCCTTGCGCCATTCGCGGTCGTCATGGCGAAAATCCAGATAGCCCAGTGCGCAGCCCACGCCGACCTGCCCCATGTCCAGCGGACCGCTCAGATGGCTCATCCACATCTTGCCCAGCGTATCCAGCGCGCGGGTCACCTTGGCCCATTGCGCATCGTGCCAATCGACCAACTGCATGTGCTCGGGGCGGAACCGGCGTTCATAAACGATGCCGATGGCCGCATCCAGAATGCCCTCGGCCGTCGCCTCAAGCGTCAGGACCTCCCAAAGGCGTGCCTGCGGATACAGCCCCGCCTGCCCCCGGTCGTCCAGGTAGCGACAGATCACCCGGCTGTCATAGATCGCAGGCCCGGTATCGCGGATCAGCGCGGGGATCTTGCCCAGCGGGTTGGCGGCGGCCACCTCGGGCGCTGTGGCCATGGGCGTGGTCTTGACCTGCATTTCCTGAATGTCGTCGGTCAGACCGGCCTCGTGGATCAGCACGCGCACCTTGCGGGCATAGGGCGAGGCCGGAGAGGTAATGAGCTTCATGGCGGGAATCCTGTTCCAATGTCTGCCGCGCAGCCTAGCCAGCTTGGGCCGCGATGCAATGGCTCAGGCTTCCGGCGGGTCGCGCATCAGCGCCGCCAGCGCCGGGTCGCGCCCCTGCAGCCCCTCGGCTGCGCCCAGCCGGGCGGCCTCGGGCTTGTTCTGGCCCAGCTTCCACGTGCCCTGCACCTCTTCGATCCGCAGGCGGAACGGCACGATCTGCCGCATCATCCGATCCATCAGGTCGTCTGGCATCTTGTCGGCGCGCCAACGCGGCTTGGGGTCCAGCCCGGATTCGAACCACTCGGACAGATCGTCCAGCATCGGGCGCAGCGCCTCTTGCGGCAGTTGCTCGACCTGCCCGATCAGATGGACGGCAACGTAATTCCACGTCGGCACCTGATCGCCCATCCCGTACCAGTCGGGCGAGACATAACCGTGCGCCCCCTGCACCGCCAACCGCGCGGGCAACTCCTCATCCGCCAACCGGCAGATCGGGTTCGAACGGACAAGGTGAAACCCCGCCTCGCTGCCCGCCTCGTTCAGCAGGAAAGGAATATGGCTGATCAGAGGTGCCCCGGGCGTCGAGACGGCGAGCATCCCGAATCCCTGCGCTCGGGCAAAGGCCAGGTTGCGGTCGGCAGGCATCTTGCGAAAGGCGGGATTGGGGTGCATCTGTGCTCCTTTTTCCGGCTGGCTACCTTGCCATGGCCCGTTGGGACAGAGCCAAAGCCGACAATTCCCGCCAGTCCACTACAGTGCCGTCAATTGCCCGCCGCTGGAGCCGGTGATCGTGGCTGTCACGATCTGCCCCTCGGGGCGGTCGCTGGCGAACGTCACTTCGGTAAACTGCTCGGTCCGGCCCATGCGCGGGTTTTCCATCAGCACCCTGTGGGTCTGCCCCTGCTGACCCGCCAGATGCCGGGCCACCTGCGCGTCACCGGCGGCCCGCAACGCGGCGGCGCGCGCCTTGATCGTCGGACCATCCACCCGGTTGGGGATTTTCGCCGCAGGCGTGCCGGGGCGCGCGGAATAGGGAAACACGTGCAGCCACGTCAGGTCACACTCGGCCACCAGCCGCAGCGAGTTGTCGAAATGCGCCTGCGTCTCGGTCGGAAACCCGGCGATGATATCCGCGCCAAAGGTCATGTCGGGGCGCAGCCGCCGCGCCTCCTCGCAGAACCGGATCGCATCGTCGCGCAGATGCCGCCGCTTCATCCGCTTGAGGATCAGGTCATCTCCATGCTGCAGCGACAGATGCAGGTGCGGCATCAGGCGCGGCTCGGTCGCGATGGCCAGCATCAGGTTGTCATCCGCCTCGATCGAATCGATCGAACTGATCCGCAGGCGCGGCAGATCGGGCACCAGGCGCAGGATGCGCATCACCAGATCGCCCAGACGCGGCCCGCCCGGCAGATCGGCCCCCCAGCTTGTCAGGTCCACACCGGTCAGCACGACCTCGTTAAAGCCCTTGTCGACCAGCCGCCTGATCTGATCCACCACCACGCCCGCCGGAACGCTGCGCGAATTGCCCCGGCCATAGGGGATGATGCAGAAGGTGCAGCGATGATCGCAGCCGTTCTGGACCTGCACATAGGCGCGGCTGCGCGTGCCGAAGCCGTCGATCAGATGACCTGCCGTTTCCGTCACCGACATGATGTCGTTGACCTGCACGCGCTCGGTCTCGCCCACGAAATCGGGGGCCAGCCGCGCCCATGTCCCTGCCTGCATCTTTTCGGTGTTGCCGATCACATGATCGACTTCGTCCATCGCGGCAAATGTCTCGGGTTCGGTCTGCGCGGCGCAGCCGGTCACGATGATGCGCGCGCCCGGGTTGTCGCGCCGCAGCTTGCGGATCTCCTGCCGGGCCTTGCGCACGGCCTCGGCCGTCACGGCACAGGTGTTGACCACAACCGCATCGCCCAGGCCCGCCTGCGCGGCCAGATCCTTCATCGCCTCGGTCTCATAGGCGTTCAACCGACAGCCCAGCGTGGTGAATTTGGGCGCGGTCATGATGCGACCCGCCAGACGCCATCGAACACATGCGCCGTGGGGCCGGTCATCCAGATGCCATCCTCGGCGATGCGTATGCCGATCTCGCCGCCATCCAGCCGCAGGGTCACGTCGCGCCCCACCAGCCCGCGCCGCCAGGCCGCATGCGCCACCGCGCAGGATGACGACCCCGAGGCCAGCGTGATGCCTGCGCCGCGCTCCCACACCCGCATCCGCAGGGTGTCCTTGCCTGCGACATGGACGAACTGCACGTTGGTGCGTTGCGGGAACAGCGGATGATGCTCGATCTGCGGTCCCTGCACGGCAAGCTCCACTGCCTCGGCATCCGTGACGAAAAAGCTGCAATGCGGGTTGCCCATCGAGGTGGCCGTGGGCGTGCCGTCAATCGGCAGGTGCAGCGTGTCACATTCTTGAGCCAGCGGGATCGCATGCCAGTCGGTGCGCGCGTGACCCATGTTCACCGCCGTCAGGCCACCCCCCGCATCGCGCGCCGCCAGAATGCCGTGATCGGTCTGGAGGCGCACCGAATCCTGCCCGGTTTCGCCCATCACATACCGCGCGATGCAGCGCGTGGCATTGCCACAGGCCGCCGAGAACGAGCCATCGGCATTGTAGAACACCAGACGCACATCGGCGGCTTCGCTGCCCCGCATAACCGCCAACTGGTCAAACCCCACGCCCCGATGCCGGTCGGCCATCGCAACCGCCAGAGCGGCATCGACCATGGGCGCGCGCCCGCGCTCGTCCACAACGACGAAATCGTTGCCAAGCCCGTGCATCTTCATAAAGGGAATCTGGGTCGCGCGTGTGTTCATGGGGCGGCATATACGCCCCGTCCGGGAATGAATCCAGAGATCAGGACGAAAACCACGTTTTCGGGGTTGACCCTGCACCACGCTCTTTCTAAGTAGCCCGCCTAGTGGGCCGTTAGCTCAGTTGGTAGAGCAACTGACTTTTAATCAGTGGGTCGCAGGTTCGAATCCTGCACGGCTCACCACTGTTCTTAAGTAAAAACATGTACGTAAGCCGCGCGTAATCCTCGCGCAGCTAAGTTTGTTTTTGAGGCGACAGGCATATCATCAGCTACTGCGAAGAGTCGCTTGCCAACAACCCGTGCAAATGCCCCACGCTTGTCGGTGCAGGGCGCTGTCAGGTCACGCGGGGTCGAACCGTGCCCAGTTTGACGCGACTTTGATGGCAAGGGTGGCAAGGCCAACCGCTGCCACACTCCGGTTCTTCCGTTTTGACATGACGACCTCTTCGAACGGCACCGGCTTTTTGCGTGATGAGGCAGCCGTCAGGAAAACGGCTTGCGACGTTCCTTCGCAGGTTGCCTCATGGCGTGAACGCTGGTTTCCCGCTGTCCGTTGGAAAGTAAGTGCCGATATGCACCCGACAAGGTGTTCGAGAATGCCGAGATCGAACTGATCGACCTGCCGCCCGAAGACCTGATCAAGCGGCTTGGCGACGGCAAGGTCTATGTCCCCGATCAGGCACGCCACGCGCTCGATCACTTCTTTTCCAAGGGCAACCTGCTGGCCCTGCGCGAACTCGCCCTGCGCCATGCCGCGCAATATGTCGGCGCGCGCATTCAGGAACATCAAAGCGTCACCGGCAAGGAAGGCGGCTATGCCGGGGGCAGCGCATCCTTGTCGCCATCTCGGAGGCTGCCGGGGGCGAGCAGGTCGTGCGGGCGGCCAAAAGGCTCTCGGATGCGCTCAAGGCACCGCTCGTCGCGCTGTATGTCGAAACCCCGGCTGCCGCACGGTTCAGCGATGCCGAAAACACCCAGCTTGCGCGCAACCTGTCACTTGCCGCCTCGCTGGGCGCTACCTTGCAATCGGTCCCGGCCACGTCCGTGCAGGAGGCGATGCTGGCCCAGTGCAAGGAGGTGCGCGCCACGCAGCTTGCCCTTGGCAAGTCGCGCGGACGCGGCGGATGGCTGAAACAGCGCGACGGGATCGTGCAGGACATATTGGACAAGACAACGGGCGTTGCGATCCACGTGATCCCGTTTGACGAAACATCGCGCGGGCGCGACTGGCGACGCTGGTTGCCGGACGGTACGTGGAAAGGCGACGCGGTCGGGATCGGATCGGTCGCGGCGCTGACGCTTGCGGCCTTTCTGGCGCAGGGCTGGATCGGGCGCGGGCCGATCGACTTGCTGTATCTTTTGCCGGTGATCTACAGCGCCAGCCTTTACGGGTTTCGCGCCGGTCTGGTCGCCGCCATCGCAGCCGGGATTGCTTATAACTTCTTCTTCCTGCCGCCCTTTTACACCTTCATCATCTACGGCCCGGCCAATGTCATCACCGCCGTGTTGCTGGTGATCGTGGCGATCATCACCGGGCAGCTTGCGGCGCGCGCGCGGGCGGCTGCGGCCCTTGCCATGCGCAGCGCGCGCGACAATGCCGGTCTTGCCCGATTTGCCACGCGCCTCGGGGCCGCCAGCACCACCGAAGAGACCGCGCATCTGATCCGCGATGAGTTGCGGACGCTGCTGGCCGTGCAGACCATCGTGCTGCACCAGTCGGGCGACGGCGTGACGATTACCCCCTATGGTCAAACGAAGCCGAAGCTGAGCCCCACAGGTCGTGCAGCCGCTGAATGGGCGATGGAGCATGGCGAAGATGCCGGGTTGGGGACCAGCACGCTGACCGCAAGCAAATGGCAGTTCCGCCCGCTGAAAACGTCGCTCGGGACGCTGGCGGTTCTGGGCTTCCGTGGCCCCCCGGATTCCGGCGGATCGTGCGGCGCTGGCCGAAAGCCTGATCGATCAGGCTTCCCTTGCCCATGAGCGGCTGAAGCTCGAGACCGACATGCGCGACATGGAGGTGGTCCGGCAGCGCGAAAGCCTGCGCGCGGCCCTGCTTGCCTCGCTCAGCCATGATCTGCGCACGCCCCTGACAGCGGTGACCGCCGCGGCCGAGGCGCTCTCGGCGACGGGCGAGGAAGCGGACCTCGTCGAGACGGTGCGGAGCGAGGCGCGCCGGCTCAACCGGTTTCTTTCTGATCTTCTGGATCTGACCCGGATCGAGGAAGGTGCCGTGACGCCCGATCTCGCCCCCACGGATCTGACCGACGTGATCGCCTCGGCGGTCGGTGACCTGTCCAAAATCCTTGAAGGACGCAATGTGCAGACCTCGATCGACCCGAACCTGCCCCTGGTGCGGGCTGACGCTGTGTTGTTGAACCATGCCCTGCTGAATCTCGTCGACAACGCGGCCAAGTATTCGCCGCCAGATGAACCGATCGAGATCGTTGCCCGGATGGGACGACGCGGCCCGGTGATCGACGTGCTGGACGGTGGACCGGGTATCCCCCAAGGCAGCGAACAGCGCATCTTTGACCGCTTCGCCCGTGGCGAGACTTCGGACAGGACAGGCGGTTCGGGGCTGGGTCTTGCGATCGTCAAGGGCTTTGCCGAAGCGATGGGCTTTGCTGTCGAGGCCGCGCGACGTCATCGCGGCGGGTCCCGATTCACGATACGCATTCCGTCCAGTGCGATCGTCCAGGTCGATATGGAGGATATCGCATGAGCGGCAGCATCATGATCGTCGATGACGAAATGCCCATCCGGCGCCTGCTTCGCGTCTCGCTGGAGCGTAACGGCTATGCAACCGTCGAGGCCGATTGCGCAAAGGCGGCTCTTGCAGCGCTTGCGGGTACACCGCCGCAAATTGCCCTGCTGGATCTGGGCCTGCCTGACCGCGACGGGCTGGAACTGATCGGCGCGTTCCGTGAAAAGGCGGTGCCGATCATCGTGCTGACCGCCCGAGAGGCATCGACAGAAAAATCACCGCGCTCGACCTTGGCGCGGATGACTACGTGACGAAACCTTTCGATACCGAGAAACTGTTGGCGCGCATACGTTCGTGCCTGCGCCGGGCGGACCAGAGCCAGGGGCGGCAGCGCAAACTGTCGGTCGGGCCTGTGCGGATCGATCTTGACGCCCATGCGGTCTGGAAAAGCGGTGTGGAAGTAAAATTGACACCGAAGGAATTCACCCTTCTGGCTGCCCTTGCCAGCCATCCGGGGAAGGTTCTGACCCACACCCATCTGCTGCGCGAGGTCTGGGGCGCGGCCCATACCGATCACGTCGAATACCTGCGGGTTACCGTGCGCGCGTTGCGCAAGAAACTCGAAGACGATCCATCCAACCCGACTCTCATCCGGAATGAACCCGGGATCGGATACCGGTTTCAGGAGGCGGCGGAGACGTAGGCGGGAGGTCGGCGGCGTACGATCGCGACCCGGCACTGGCGGTCATGGACAGCGCACGGTTTCAAGGAAACCCCAATGCCGCAGGTCCGGCGCAATGACAGACGTGACCATTATTCCATCTGCGTTTTGCGTCAGGCGGGCTGACCCTCGACGGCTCGGATGCGCAGGGCGTCAACCATTTCGGCCGTATTCCTTCTGGTCGGCCCCCATGTCGGCATTGCAGGTGTGCCGCACAAGCCAGTGATTTCTTGCATCGGCAGTATCCGAAACCTCACCCCGGTCTGTCGTGGTCTGCGCTCTGCCTTTTGCGCAGATATCACGCTTGTCGCATGGGCGGGGCAGGCCACATCTAGGCATGGTGATCGGGCCGGTTCTGCGCTAGACGCGGGTCAGACCCGTGCACCGCTTTGGAATCTGGGGCAGAAAACCAATGAAAACAGAGTTTCTTGAGGGTATGTCGAAAGCGGCGCAATCGGTTTGCGTGGTCACGACGGACGGGATCGGCGGCAAGGGCGGGGTGACCGTGTCGGCCATGACTTCGGTGTCGGTGGATACGCCCACGCCCTCGCTGTTGGTATGCGTGCACGGAGAGTCGCTGACATGCGACCGGATTCGCACCAACCGGGCGTTTTGCGCCAATCTTCTGGCCGAGGATCAGGCCGAGATTTCCGATACCTTCGCGGGTCGCAAGGGCCTGACGGGCGAGGACAAGTTCACGATCGGCACCTGGCACGCAGGCGAAACCGGGTGTCCGATGCTGGATGATCCCATCGCCGCCTTCGATTGCAGGCTGGTGCATGACATACTTGTCGGCTCGCATCGTGTGTTCGTGGGCGAGGTGGCGGCGGTGCGGCTTGTGCGCGATGGCGCGCCGTTGATCTACTTTGACCGCGGATATGCCCGCGCGACGCGCCCCTGACCCCTGCGCGCTGCCTTGTTTGCTGGCGAATGAGGCCTACTGCCCAGGCTGGTGAAGAATTTGATCAGATTTTGCTGGCCCCGGCGCGGCTGATCCGTAAGGATACGGCCCAATTGCCATGACCATGACTGAAAGGGAGTCGCGCCATGACCACGCCGCTGTCCAACTCGCTGCATATCGCGGATATCAGCACCACGCTGCACCCCTATACGGATGCCCGCAAGCACGAAGAACAAGGCCCCATCGTGATCGACCGGGGCGAGGGCATCCATGTCTACGACTCGAACGGCAAGAAATATATCGAGGCGCTGTCGGGCCTGTGGTCGGTGGCCGTCGGCTTTAACGAGCAGCGCCTGTGCGATGCCGCCATGGCGCAGATGCAAAAGCTGCCCTATTATCACACCTTCGCGCATAAATCGCACGAACCGTCGATCCGTCTGGCCGAAAAGCTGGTCGAGATGACGCCCGAGCACCTGACGCGGGTGTTCTACACCTCGTCCGGGTCCGAGGCGAACGATACCGTCGTGAAAATGGTGTGGTTCTACAACAACGCGCTGGGTCGGCCCGAGAAAAAGAAATTCCTGGCCCGGACCAAGGGCTATCACGGGATCACCGTGGCATCGGGCAGCCTGACGGGTCTGCCCTACAATCACAAGCATTTCGACCTGCCGGCCATCCCCGTGGTGCATCTGACCTGCCCGCATTTCTATCGTTTCGGCAATGACGGCGAGAGCGAGGCCGAGTTCACCCAGCGTCTGCTGGAAGAGGCCGAGGAAACCATCCTGCGCGAAGGCCCCGAAACCATCGCCGCCTTCATCGGCGAGCCGGTGATGGGCGCCGGTGGCGTGATGGTCCCGCCCGAAGGCTACTGGCCAGGGATCGAGGCGCTGTGCCGCAAGTATGACATCCTGCTGGTGTCGGACGAGGTGATCAACGGTTTCGGCCGCCTGGGCACCACCTTCGGCTGCGAAAAGATGGGGTTCAGCCCGGATATCCTGGTCACCTCCAAACAGCTGACATCTTCCTACATGCCGCTTGCCGCCGTGGTGTTTTCCGAGGCGGTTTATGACGTGATCGCCGACAATACCCATTCCATCGGCACCTTCGGCCACGGCTACACCGCCACGGGTCACCCGGTGGCCACGGCAGTCGGTCTGGAGAACCTGAAGATCATCGAAGAGCGTGACCTGATCGGCAATGCCGCGCGCATGTCGGTGCCGTTCCAGGAGGGGCTGCGCAAGTTCGCGGATCACCCGCTGGTGGGCGAGGTGCGCGGCACCGGCCTGATCGCGGCGCTGGAAATGGTGGCGGACAAGGACACCAAGCGCCCGTTCGATCCCGTCGGCAAGCTGGGGGGCAAGGCGTTCGAGATCGGCCACGAAGAGGGCATGATCTGTCGCAACCTTGGCGACACGCTGGCCCTGTGCCCGCCGCTGATCGTGACCGAGGATGACGTGCACGAGATCGTGCGCACCATGGGCGTGATGCTGGACCGCACACTGGATTGGGCCAAGTCCGAAGGCATGGTCTGACCGAAACCGCAGGGGCGCGCATCATTCGGCTGCGATGCGCGCCTCGCTTAAAGACGCCATCAGGCGCGCTCCGGCCTCGCCCGACAGATAGGCAAGCCGACCGGCAGACACTGTCAGTTCGATCTCGCGCGTGGTGGCGTTCATCACCACAAAATCGGCCCGTGCCCGGTGATCCAGCCGCCCGCGATCATGCATTCCCATCAGGTGCGCCGGCGTGGCCGAAATCATGCTCCAGGCGCGGGGCAGGTCCATCTGGCCGGTGTCCACCAGCGACCAGGCCGCGTGGGCAAGGCTGGGATAGTGGCAATCGGACACCAGAATGTCGCACAGGCCCCGGCGCAGCATGGCCCATTGCCGGGGGTCGTCCTGAATCAACGCCGGTGCAGGCAGGATCACCGGCCCGTCGGTGGCATGGGCGACGGCGGCGGCACGCGGATCGGCGGGGCATTCCGCCACATAGGCGCCCAGCAGGCGATAGCGGTCGCGGGTTTCACCATCCATGTCGCCGTGGCTGCCATAGGTGACGCCCAGCGTGTCGAATGCCTCGGCCAGTTGGCACAGGTGGCGCGGCACCAGCCGCGACTGGCCCTTGGCAGTGGTCCTCGCCGCCTCGAACGCGGCAAGCGGCACGCCCAGCGTGCGGGCTTGCAGGGCCGGGTCTTCGGACCATTGACCGGATGCGCCCAGCGTGTCGTGAAACACCACCAGATCGACGCCATGGCGGCGTATGGCGTGCAGCAGGCGCTGCTGGCTGTCGGCGGTATGGGTGTCCAGACGCAGTTGCGCACGCATGTCGATCAAGGCCGCGACAGCGACATCCGACACGCCCTGCAATACGTTCTCGGCAAAATCAGGGCTGGCAATCCCGCCTTCCCATCCCCATCGCTGGGCGATATAGGCAGTGGTCACGCCATGGGCCGCAGCCTCGCGTGCGGTGGCGCGCAGGGCGGTTTCGACCGGCAGCAGCGTGCCGGGACGCGGTGCGATCTGACGCTCGAACGCCTGTCCGTGCAGATCGACGATGCCCGGCAGGATCAGGTAGCCCGTCATGTCCACGGGCGGCAAAGGGCCGCGCGCAATCCGACCGTTCTCGACGGCCAGTGACCGGCGCTGCATCTCGCCATCACGTAGGATATCCGCGCCTGTCAGGCGCAGTGGGGGCAACTGTGTCATATCGCGGCGTCCTGCTCGACCTCAGGGTGGCACTCTAGCGCGTTCATGTATCGTTCGTATGACGTTGGCTTGTGACGGTTTTTCCCGCAGTTTCCGACTTGCTCGCCTTGCATCTTGCGGCCCGCCGTCAATACTGCGCCGTGGGGCGCGACGGGGGTTTCATGGCACGGATCGTCTTTGATCTTGACGGCACGCTGATCGACAGCGCGCCCGATATTCAGGCCATAGCCAACAGGTTGTTGGCGCGTGAAGGCGCGGCGCAGATCACGCTACGGGAAACCCGTGGTTTCATCGGCAACGGGGCTGCGGTGTTCGTGGCAAGGATGCGGGCGGCGCGCGGCCTTCCTGATAGCGCACAGGCGCGACTGCATGCCGATTTCGTCGCGGCCTATGAATCGGCGGTGACCCTCACCGTGATCTACCCGGGGGTTTGTGCGGCGCTGGATGTGCTGCAAAGCCAAGGGAATTCTCTGGGCCTGTGCACCAACAAGCCCGAGGGCCCGACCCTGGCTGTGCTGAACCATCTTGGGCTGACCGACCGCTTTGCCACCATCCTGTGCGGAGACAGCCTGCCGCAAAACAAACCCGATCCCGCCCCGCTTCACGCCGCATTCGCCGGGCTTGGGAAAGGCCCTGCGATCTATGTCGGTGACAGCGAGGTGGATGCCGAAACCGCACAGCGCGCGGACGTGCCGTTTTTGCTGTTCACCCAAGGCTATCGCAAGACGCCGGTGGACCAGCTTTACCACACCCATGCCTTTGACGACTTTGCGCATCTGCCCGATCTGGTGGCGCAGGTGTTGGTGCGCTAACCCTCAACGAACAATCATCGCCCTCAGGTGGCCTGCGTGCGCATCCCGCTTTCCGAGGCTTCAGCAGGCACCAGTGCCTTGACCACCTCGGGCATGTCCAGCGTGCCGACGGTGGCCCCGTCGCGGGTCACGACAAAGCGGGCCTGCATCTCGCCCTCGGACTTGGCCAGAACCGATTCCAGCGTGTCGTCGTGATCGACCTCGACCGCATTCGCGGTTGCGGGATCGCCGCTTTTGTTCATCACCGAACGTACCCGCAGCACCCGCGCGCGGTTGATGTCGGAAATGAAGTCGACGATGTAATCATCTTCGGGTTCCAGCAGGATCTTCTGCGGCTCGCCCTGCTGCACGACATACCCATCCTTCAGAATGACCAGATGATCGGCCAGTTTCAAAGCCTCGTCCAGATCGTGGCTGATGAAGACGACGGTCTTTTGCAGCTCGGCCTGCAATTCCAGCAGCAGGTCCTGCATGTCGGTGCGGATCAGCGGATCGAGCGCCGAAAACGCCTCGTCCATCAGCATGATCGGCGCGTTCGACGCCAGCGCACGGGCCAGCCCGACACGCTGCTGCATCCCGCCCGACAATTCGTGCGGATACTGGTCGGCATTGCCACCCAGTCCGACACGCTCCAGCCATTGGCGGGCGTCCTTTTCATAATCGGCACGCTTGTCGCCCCGGGTAGCCGCGGCCATGCCGGCATTGTCCAGAACGGTGCGGTGCGGCAGCAGCGCAAAGTTCTGGAACACCATCGACATGCGTTCGCGGCGGACCCTGCGCAGATCATCGTTCGACATGGCCAGCACGTCATCGCCATCCAGCAGGATCTCGCCCGCGGTAGGTTCGATCAGGCGATTGAGGTGGCGGATTAGCGTGGACTTGCCCGACCCCGACAGCCCCATGATCACCGTGATGTCGCCTTCGCGCATCTTGGTGTTGATGTCACTGAGGGCCAGCACATGCCCGGTCTGATCCATAAGTTCGGTCCGGCCCAGTCCTTCGCCTTTGACACGTTCAAGGGCAGACTGGGGTTCGGCGCCGAAAATCTTGTAGAGATTCCGGATTTCCAACAAGGTTCGTTTATCGGCCATCGGGTTTGTCCTTACGCTTTGTGGGTCGTGTTGATGCGCGCAAGCGACGCCTTGGTGACACGGTCAAGAACCACGGCCAGCAACACGATGCCCAGCCCCGCAACAAGACCTGTGCCCAGTTCAAGATTCCGGATGCCGCGCAGCACCAGCACACCCAGACCGGGGGCCGAGACAAGGCTGGCGATCACCACCATGGCAAGGCTCATCATGATGGTCTGGTTGACGCCGGCCATGATGTTGGGCAGCGCCAGCGGCACCTGCACGCCGAACAGCTTTTGCCGGTCGGTCATGCCAAAGGCGTCCGCCGCCTCGATCACGTTCTGATCGACCATGCGGATGCCCAGATTTGTCAGGCGGATCACCGGCACGATAGCGTAAAGGATGATGGCGATGCCGTAGAGTTTCGGCTCGGTCACGCTGAACAGGAAGATCAGCGGGATCAGGTAGACGAAGGGCGGCAAGGTCTGCAGCATGTCGAGCACCGGGATCGTCATGCGTTGCATCGTATCCGACCGCGACATGGCGATGCCTATGGGCACGCCGAAGATGACGCATATGAAGGCGCAGACAAGAATGATCGCCAGCGTCTGCATCGCGTAATCATAGTGGTCGATGAACGCGAGCCCCAGAAAGGTGACGGCGACGAATCCCAGCAACGCATAAGAGCGCGACACCATCCATGTCACAAGCATCAGAACGGGGATGATGATCCACCAAGGCGTGTTGAGCACGCCGTAAAGCGCGCCTTCCAGCGCCCAGCTGAGCGGTTGCGTCAGCGGGTCCAGCACAAAGCTGAGGCTGTCCTTGATCGACAAGAAGCCGCGCTCCAGCCCGAGTGTAAGCTCACGCGAGCGCGGAAAGGATTGGCACGCCGCGTTGAGCGCGTCCATCGACGGAAACGGCAACTCCCAGATCGAGATGTCGGCCGCGTCCTGCCCCCGGGCGCTGTCGCGCAGAGCCGAAAGGGACACCGGGCCGCTGCTGCCGCCGCTGCTGCACCAGTCCTGCAAGCCAAGAGACGAGAACAGGAAGTCATAGGTGGCCATGGATCAAAACGCTCCTGTGATGCGTGACGGTATGCCCGCACGTCGCGAAAATGCTTGCGTCGGTGGGCGGAAAAAAGGGCAGAGGGCGGCACCTTGGCCGCCCCCGCTGGAAAAGTGTTTTTGTTACTGCAGAAGGGCCGCGAGGTTCTCGCGTGCGTCTTCATTCAGCCACGCGGACCACTGGTCCTTGTACGTGCCAAGGAAATACGCAGCCGTCTCTTCGTCAGACGCATTGTTTTCATCGGCCCAGGCCAGCAATTCGCTCATGGTGCTGGTCTCGAACGTCATGTTCGTGAAGAACTCTGCCACGTCCGGGTTGTTTTCGATGAACGCGCTTGTCGCTGCGGTCAGGATCGGCGCCGCCGGAAATTCCGACACCTCGGGATTGTCGGCGTCGGGGTTTTGCAGGTTCGCAAACGCATCTTCCTTGTAATCGCCAAGTTCGACGCGGGTCATGTCATATTTGCCCATCGGCACGGTCGGACCCCAATAGTAGCCGAACCACGGCTCATTGTCGGTCACGGCCGACCCCATCGAGGTCGCCAGCGTTTCGCCCGAACCGTGATTGAACACCTCGATGCCCGAGGATTCGAGATCAAGCGCGCGGACGAGGTTGTCGCTGACAACGCGGCAGCCCCAGCCATCGGGGCAGTTGTTGAACTGTCCGCCGACCAGATCTGGGTTTTCCATGATGCCTTCGATGGTGTGTGAATCGGCATGCAAAAGTGACCCACTTGGGTGGGTTATGATCATCTAAAACTGACCCACCTGCATTGTTAACATCCG
>NZ_JBHUDD010000144.1:0-24792 GCF_042677865.1 Lacimonas salitolerans
ACCGTGACCCTGCCCGAGGGCACGGAAATGGTGATGCCCGGCGACAACCTGAAGTTCGAGGTCGAGCTGATCGCCCCGATCGCCATGGAAGACGGCCTGCGCTTTGCCATCCGCGAAGGCGGCCGCACCGTCGGCGCCGGCGTCGTGTCGAAGATCATCGCCTGATCCGTCAGACGGGTTGAAACCGGAAAAGGCCGCTGGCAACAGCGGCCTTTTCTGCGTCTATTGCCCAGCAGTCCATACGTGCCCGTATATGCATGGCATGTGCATGATCCGTGCATGGACTGTGCAGCGCCGTTTCGCGGCCTGCCGGCACCGGTTGTCGCCCGGGACAGATTCCGTATCCTGTCGCACACATCGCCGGGTTTTCCGCCCGCCTCCGACAGGCGCCCGAAATTTGTGCAGCCTCGACAGCCGAAGTCGGAATTTCTGCACCTGCAAAAGGATCGCGATTTTTCGATATGTTTTCAACGCATCCCCCTTGGGTGCAGTCGCAGCATCTGGGTTCGGTATATGATTGTATGCAGCTAACCCATTAAAAAAACTTGATTTTTTCGACCATCCCGCGTTTCTGGACAGCAAGATTACGGGAGGATCGACCATGGACCAGATCAACGCCAAGGCGTGGGAAGGCCGCACGAAGACCGAAACCGGGGGCATCACCCCTCTGATGGCGGCGAAGATTCATGCCACCCTTGGCAGCCCGCGCCACGCCCCACCGGCCACCGGCGATGCATTGCCCCCGCTCTGGCACTGGTGCGCCTTCCCTCCGACCGCGCCCATGGCCGAACTGGGCCGCGACGGCCACCCCGCCACCGGCGGCTTTCTCCCCCGGCTGGGGTTGGACCGGCGCATGTGGGCCGGTGGCAGCCTGACATTCTATGCCCCGTTGCGGGTGGGCGAGGTGCTGGAACAACGCTCGGCGATCCGCTCGGTCGTGGAAAAGGACGGCAAGGCGGGGCGCATGGTTTTCGTGACCGTCGATCACGCGATCTATGGCGAACGCGGGCTGGCGGTCGAAGAGCGGCAGGATATCGTTTATCTCGCAATACCAGAAAGTTACGCGCCGCCCAGAAAGCTGCCGGTGCCGGACAAGCCGGTCCTTCACAGCGTCGCGCCGATGTCGGAAACCCTATTGTTCCGCTATTCCGCGATCACGTTCAACGCGCATCGCATCCACTATGATCTGAGCTATGCCCAGCAGGTCGAGCATTATCCCGGCCTCGTCGTGCACGGGCCGTTGCAGGCCACGCTGTTGATGCAGGCCGCCTGCGATCACATGGGACGCCGTCCGGTGCAGTTCGATTTCCGTGGCGTGCACCCGATGTTTCACGGCGAGGCGCTGGACATCATGGCGACCGAGGATGAGGATGGCAGCCTGACGCTCTGCACCGGCCAGAATGGCCATCAGGGCATGCAGGCCACCGCAATATGGGAGGGCACGGTATGACCCAGCTTCTCAAGGGCATGCGCGTTGTCGAAGGCTCGGCCTTTGTTGCCGTGCCGCTGGCCGGAATGACGTTGGCCCAGATGGGGGCAGAGGTGATCCGCTTTGACCGCATCGGCGGCGGTCTGGATGCCAAGCGCCTGCCGGTTGCGCCAAGCGGGCAAAGCCTGTTCTGGGCGGGGCTGAACAAGGGCAAGAAATCCATTGCCGTCGACATGCAATCCCCCGAAGGGCGCGAACTGGTGACACGGATCATCACCGCGCCGGGTGACGATGCGGGGATGTTCCTGACCAATCTGCGCGTGCGCGGCTGGATGGATTACGAAACCCTGACCAAGTTCCGCGAGGATCTGATCATGGTCACGCTGATGGGCGACCGCCATGGCCGCCCGCAGGTGGATTACACAGTGAACCCCGCCCTTGGCATCCCCGACATCACCGGCCCCGAAGGCCATCCCGATCCTGTCGCCAACGCATTGCCTGCTTGGGATTGCATCGCGGGCAACATGGTGGTGTCGGCGCTGCTGGCGGCCGAACGCCACCGCCTGCGCCACGGCACCGGGCAGGATGTGGATGTCGCGCTGAAGGATGTGGCAGCCGCCATGCTTGGCAACCTGGGCATGATTGGCGACGCGGTGGTGAACACCGCGCAGCGCGGCAAATCGGGCAACGCGCTGTATGGGGCCTACGGGCAGGATTTTGTCTGTGCCGATGGCAAGCGGGTGATGGTGA
Organism: Lacimonas salitolerans; assembly: GCF_042677865.1. Classification (NCBI taxonomy): domain Bacteria; kingdom Pseudomonadati; phylum Pseudomonadota; class Alphaproteobacteria; order Rhodobacterales; family Paracoccaceae; genus Lacimonas; species Lacimonas salitolerans. Next base: position 2,180 of record NZ_JBHUDD010000144.1, read on the forward strand.
TCGGCCTGACCGCGCGCCAGTGGAAGGGGCTGGTCAGCGCGACCGGCACGACGGATGCGATGGCACGACTGGCCGTGCGCAAGGGCCGCGACCTGATGGACGAAGCCGTGCGCTGGGAATTGCGCCACGAGATCACCGAGATCCTGCGCCCCTTCTTTGCCGCGCGCCGGGTCGAGGAGTTTGCAGACGATTTCAACAAGGCCGGTCTGACCTGGTCACAGTTCCGCAGCGTGAAAGAAGCGGTCGAGGAAGACGCCGACCTGTCCACAGACAACCCGGTTTTCACGATGCTGGATCAGCCGGGCCTGGGCCGGTTCCCGGTGCCTGGCGCTCCCGTGACGTTCTCGGCCGCGCCCCGCACCGCGCCGCAACCCGCCCCCGAATTGGGGGCCCATACCGAAGAAGTGCTGGGCGATGTCGTGGGCCTGCCGGATACCGAGATTGCCCGGTTGTTCGACACGGGTGTGGTGCAAAGTCCGCGATACGCGGCCAAACTTGCGGCAGAGTGATCCGCCCAGCTGCGGATAGTTGAATGGCCAAATCGCCTCTGCTAGCGTTTTCGCAACGAAAACGCGGCAAAACCGCAAGGTGAAAGAGGCAGCAGGACCATGAGCAACCCTTACCAGGATCTGGGGCCAAACGCCTATTGGCGCCCGGCCGTGGCCGAGGCCGGGCCGCATGGCCTGACTGGCCTGTGGTCGCCCAAGTTCCGCATCCGTCCGCGAGACCGGATCGTGACCGCAGGCAGTTGCTTTGCCCAGCATATCGGTCGTGCGCTTAGTGCGCGGGGGTATCAGTGGTACGATGCAGAACCCGCGCCCACTTACCTGACACCCGATGACGCCAATCGGTTCAACTATGGCATCTTCAGCTTTCGCACCGGCAACATCTATACGCCGAAAATGCTGCTGCAATGGCTGCATCTGGCCTTTGACGCGGGCGAGGTGCCCGATGAAATCTGGCAGCAGGAGGGCCGGTTCTACGACCCGCTGCGCCCGGTGATCGAACCCGAAGGTTTCGCCTCGGAAGACGAGCTGCGCGATGCCCGCGAAACCACCCTTGCGGCATTGCGCGCCGCGGTGACCCGGGCGCAGGTGTTCGTGTTCACGCTGGGTCTGACCGAATGCTGGGAAAACCGCGAGACCGGCCTGCAATACGCGATGTGCCCCGGCACGACGGCAGGGGCCACGTTCGACCCGGACCGGCACGAGTTCCGCAACGGCGGGTTTCGGACGCTGTACAAGGAATTGCAGCAGGCGTTGCGCCTGATGCGGGCGAAGAACCCCGACATCAAGGTGCTGCTGACAGTGTCACCCGTGCCCCTGACGGCCACCGCCTCGGGCGAGCATGTGCTGACCGCCACCAGCTATTCCAAATCCGTGCTGCGCGCTGTGGCCGGGCAGATGCAGGCCGAGCTGAAGTTCGTCGATTATTTCCCGTCCTACGAGATCATCACCCATCCGGTGTTCCGGGGGATGTTCTATGGCCCCAACATGCGCAGCGTGGAAAAGACCGGGGTGGACACGGTGATGGGGCATTTCTTTGCCGATCAAGAGCGTGTCTTTGGTTCGGTTGCCCCGAAGAAGCGCAAGAAGATCGTGGCGCATACCCCCGACACCAGCGCCGAGGATGTGAAGTGCGAAGAGGAATTGCTGAGTGCCTTCGCCAGAAAATAGGACGCTGTGCATATTCGGTGACAGCCATCTGGGTAGCGTCAGGCGGGCGCTGGATGCAGGTCTGATTGATCTTGACGGTTTTGATGTCGAGTTCTGGGGCGTCACCGGGCCGCTGTTTCGTACCCAGTTGCACATGCTGGACGGGGTGTTGACCCCCACAGGCCCGGACGCGGCGGCAATGGTCGAGCAGGTCAACGGCAACGGGCGTGCCACCCTGTCGGCGGATGATTTCGACGTGATCTTGTTCTATGCAGCGCGGTTGCGGATCTGGCATTTCCAGTTCGAGTATCTGCACCGTCAGCACAGGGTGGGACAGCGCATCAGCCAGGCCGTGCTGCGTGCCGCCGCCCAAGGGTTTCTGCTGGATCGCCGGATGGCGCGGGCCGCGCGCGAGTTCGGTCGTCAGGGCAAGGCGCAGATCCTGTTTGCGCCCACGCCATACCCCACGCGCGGCATTGGCGACTACTACGCGCACAAACAGCTTTTGGCGCGGTTTCCCGACGCGATCGCCACGACGGAGACGGCGCGCGCCGATATGTGGCAGATCTTCGTCGATGCCTTCGCGCAGGATGGCGTGACCCTGCTGCATCAACCCGGTCACACCGTCGTTGACGGGCTGTTCACCGATACGGCCTATGCCACCGAGGGCGCAGCGGAAAACGTGGATATCTCGCACAAGTCGCCTGAATTCGCGGCGTTGATGTTGCAGGAGTTCATGGCGGCGGTGAAATGACAACCCTGCCCGGCTTTGCCAAAATCGCCCTTGATTTCAGGTGGCCGGCGTCGTATCCGTCACCCCGGCCTTAGGGGTATAGCTCAGCTGGTAGAGCGACGGTCTCCAAAACCGTAGGTCGCGGGTTCGAACCCTGCTGCCCCTGCCAACACTTCCAGACACTAGCGGTTTGCGTTGCGCGCCTTGCAGGCTAGGTTGCGCCGCACAGCAACAGGAGTGTGTCCATGCCCCAGCCTTCTGCCGTGATCGTCGCCCATGGCTTTCCGTCAGATCCCGGCCCGCAAGAGACGGTGATGCAGGCGCTTGCGGCGCGCGTGGGCGACCACTTGCCGGGATGGGTGCTGCGTGGGGCCACGCTGGCCGCGCCCGGCGCGCTGGATGCGGCGCTGGAGGGGCTGGACCAGCCTCTGGTCTATCCTTTCTTCATGGCCGAGGGGTGGTTCACCGGCACCGAACTGCCGCGGCGGCTGGATGGCCGGGGGCGGGCGGTTGCCCCCTTTGGCGTCGAGCCTGATCTGCCCTATCTGTGCGCGCGCATCGTTGCCGACATTCTGGCGCAGCGGGGCTGGCAGGCGGGCGATACCGCGCTGCTGCTGGCGGCCCATGGCAGTCAGCGGTCGCGCACCAGCGCCGACAGCGCCTTTGCCATGGCCCAACAGTTGCGCACGCGCCTGGGCCTGCGGCAGATCACCTGCGGCTTTGTCGAGGAAGCCCCGTATCTGGCCGATGCCGCCAAGGGGTTGGGGCAGGCGATCTGCCTGCCGTTCTTTGCCCTGCGCGCGGGCCACGTGATCGAGGATATCCCGCAGGCGCTGCAAGAGGCGCAGTTCGCCGGCGCGCTGCTGCCGCCCCTGGGCGAGGATGCAGGCGTGCCCGAGTTGATCGCCCGGAGCCTGCAAAAGGCGGCCCGCCCATGAAAAAGGCCCGCCGGACGGGCGGGCCTTTGACAGGTTTCCGGTGCATCGCTTACTGCGGAATGTCGCCCGAGATGCCTTCGACATAGAAGTTCATGCCCAGCAGGGTGCCGTCATCGGCAGTTTCGCCTTCGGCCAGCCAGACCGAGCCGTCCTGCTTGTTGATCGGGCCGGTAAAGGGGTGGTATTCGCCGTTTGCAATCGCTTCTTTCAGCGCCAGCGCCTCGGCCTTCACGTCTTCGGGAACGGCGTCGGTGATCTCGCCGATGCCGACCATGCCCGGACCGATGCCGTCCCAAGTGTCGGTCGATTCCCATGTGCCGTCCATCACCGCCTGAACGCGATCGATGTAATAGGGCGCCCAATCGTCGATGATCGAGGACACGCGCGGAAAGGGCGCATACTCGATCATGTCGGATGCCTGACCAAAGGTCACGACGTTGCCCGCGGACTGTGCCGCCGCCTGCGGGGCGGTGGAATCGGTGTGTTGCAGGATCACGTCAGCGCCCTGCTCGATCAGCACCTTGGCCGCATCCGCCTCTTTCGCGGGGTCGAACCAGGTGTAGGCCCAGATGATCTTGAACTCGACCTCCGGGTTGACCTTGCGTGCGTGGATGAAGGCCGAGTTGATGCCGCGGATCACTTCGGGGATGGGGTATGACCCGATGTAGCCGACGATGTTCGACTCGGTCATGTTGCCCGCGATATGGCCCTGAATGGCACGGCCTTCGTAGAAACGCGCGCTGTAGGTCGACACGTTGTCGGCGCGCTTGTAGCCGGTGGCGTGTTCGAACTTCACGTCCGGAAACTTGGCCGCCACGTTGATCGTCGGATCCATGAAGCCGAACGAGGTGGTAAAGATCAGGTCTGCGCCGTCCAGCGCCATCTGGGTCATCACGCGCTCGGCGTCCGGGCCTTCGGGCACGGACTCGACGAAAACGGTCTCGACCTTGTCGCCGAAATGCTCTTCGACGGCCAGACGGCCCTTGTCGTGCTCATAGGTCCAGCCGCCATCGCCGACCGGGCCAACATAGACAAAGCCGACCTTGGTGACATCCTGCGCCATGGCCGTCGTGGCCAGGCCCAGTGCCATTGCGGCAGTGGCCAGAAGCTTGGTGAATTTCATTTGGGATCCCCCTGTTGTTGCGAAAGTGTCCTCATTGCGAGGCGTGGAAAGACCGGCCAAGCGATGCTGGTGCCTTGCTCTTGTCGGCCGACATGATCACAAGCACGAGGATCGTGATCAGATAGGGTGACATTGCCAAGTATTCGACCGGAATGGCAACACCGGCCGCTTGCATATTAAGCTGCAACACCGAGATGCCGCCGAAAAGATAGGCACCCAGCACCATGCGCCAGGGCTTCCAACTGGCAAACACCACCAGCGCCAGGGCGATCCAGCCGATCCCGGCGGTCATGCCCTCGGTCCATTGGGGCACGCGGATCAGGCTGATATACGCCCCGCCCAGCCCCGCGCAGGCCCCGCCGAACAGGATGGCCAGAATCCGGATGCGCACCACCTTGTATCCCAGCGCATGGGCCGCGTGATGGTTTTCGCCCACGGCCCGCAGGATCAGGCCGGCGCGGCTGTATTTCAGCATCCACCAGACCAGAGCGGTCAGGAAAAGGCCCAGGTAGACCACGATGTCCTGCCGGAACAGGATCGGCCCCAGCACCGGAATATCCGACAGCAGCGGAATATGCGTTTTCGGAAAGGGCGGCGGCTTGATCCCCTGATACCCCTGGCCCAGCAGCGCCGACAGCCCCAAGCCGAACAGCGTCAGCGACAGCCCCGAGGCGACCTGATTGGCCAGCGCCACCTGCGTCAGCAGGGCAAACAGCAACGACAGCACCGCGCCCCCAAGGGCCGCAGCCCCCAGCCCGACGATGGGCGAGCCGGTGTTGACCGCGATGGCAAAGCCGCAGATCGCGCCGGTGATCATCATCCCCTCGACCCCGAGGTTCAGGACGCCGGCCCGTTCCACCACCAACTCGCCAAGCGCGGCCAGCAGCAGCGGCGTGGCCGCCACCATCAGCGAGGCCAGCAACAGGATTGGGTTGATCGATCCAAGGTCCATCCTAGGCCACCTCTCGTTTCGTCCAGCGGATGCGGTAATTCGTGGTCACATCCACGGCCAGCAGGAAAAACAGCAGCATCCCCTGAAACACCTGAATCGCGGCGGCGGGCAGGCCCATGCGCGATTGCGCGATCTCGCCGCCGATATAGGTCAGCGCCATCAGCCCGCCCGCCAGCAGGATGCCGACGGGGTGCAACCGGCCCAGAAAGGCCACGATGATCGCGGTAAACCCGTAGCCCACGTTGAAATCGATGCTGACCCGACCGGACGGACCCGAGACTTCGAACATGCCCGCCAGTCCGGCCAGCGCGCCTGCCGTGCCCAGACAGAACAGGATCAGCCGCGCGGGCACCACGCCCGCGAACCGCGCGGCACGCGGGGCCTCGCCGGTCAGGCGGATGTGAAATCCAAGGATATGCCGGTTCAGCAGCACATAGGCCAGGATCACCGCGATGAAGGCCGCCACCACGCCCCAGTGCATGCCTGATCCGGTGATCAGCTCGGCGTTATGTGCGCTGGGGTACTGTTGCAGATTGCGGCTGCCCGGAAAGCCAAAGCCTTCGGGGTTTTTAAGCACCCCCAGCGCCATCGAGGCCAGCAACTGTTCCGCCACGTAGACCAGCATCAGCGATACAAGGATCTCGTTCGTGCCAAAGCGGACCTTCAGCAATGCCGGGATCATCGCCCAGGCCCAGCCGCCCAAGGCCCCCGCCATCACCATCAGCGGAAAGATGAACCACCCTTCGGCCGGGTAGAACGCCAACCCCACGGCGGCACCGCATAGCGCGCCGATGATGTACTGCCCCTCGGCCCCGATGTTCCAGATCCCCGCCCGGAACCCCAGCGACAGGCCGATGGCGATCAGCACCAGCGGTGCGCCCTTGATCAGAAGTTGCGGGCGGTAATAGAACGCGAAATCCGAAAACAGCGGGTCCCAGAATATGGTGCGGATCGCCACCAGCGGATCCTTGCCCAGAAAGGCAAACAGCACCGCCCCGGCCAGCATCGTCAGCACCACCGCCACCAGTGGCGTCAGATAGGTCCACAGGCGCGAGGGCTGCGGGCGGCGTTCCAGCTTTAGCATGTGCGCGCCCTTTTGTCCAAAAACGGGCGGGTGCGTGCGTCACACATGGGCCACCTCCATGTCATGTGCGCCGCCCATCATCAGGCCGATCTGCTCGACGCTCAGACCCTGCGCCGGGCGGATATCGCTCAGCCGTCCCTCGTTCAGCGCGCCGAACCGGTCCGAGATTTCCATCAACTCGTCCAGATCCTGGCTGATCACCAGAACGGCGGTGCCTCCTGCGGCCAGGTCCAGCAGCGCCTGCCGGATCGCGGCGGCGGCGGCGGCATCCACACCCCATGTGGGCTGGTTGACCACCAGAACCTCTGGGCGCTGCATCACCTCGCGCCCGATCACGAATTTCTGCAGATTGCCGCCCGACAGCGCCCGCGCTGCAGTGCCGGGCCCCGGGGTGCGCACGTCGAACCGCGCGATGATGCTTTCGGCAAAGCTCCGCGCCTTGCCCCATTTCAGAAAGCCGTTCACCACCAGCCCCTCGCGCGCGGCGGCGGTCAGGGCGGCGTTTTCCGTCAGGCTCATGTCGGGGGCGGCGGCGTGGCCCAGACGTTCCTCGGGCGCGCTCAGCAGGCCCAGCCGCCGCCGCGCGGTGGGGCCAAGCCGGCCCACCGGCTGCCCCTTGAACCGGATCGCCTCTGCATCGCTGCGCAATTCGCCCGACAGCGCCCCCAGCAGTTCGTCCTGCCCGTTGCCCGCCACACCCCCGATGCCCAGGATCTCGCCCGCCCGCAGGCTCAGGTTCAGGTCTTTCAGCGACGTGCCGAATGCCGAAGGGCTTTTGAGCGACAGGCCCGATATCTCCAGCGCCACGTCGCCCAAGGCGCGGCCCGCGCTTTCGGGTGCCTGAAACGCGCTGCCCACCATCATCTCGGCCATTTCGCGCGCGGTGGTCTGGCTGGGCACGCAGGTGCCCACGTTGCGCCCCAGCCGCAGGATCGTGGCCGCATCGCAGAGCGCGCGGATTTCCTCCAGCTTGTGGCTGATATACAGGATCGCGACGCCTTCGCCAGTCAGCTTGCGCAGGGTCTTGAACAGGATCTCCACCTCCTGCGGGGTCAGCACGCTGGTGGGCTCGTCCATGATCAACAGGCGCGGGTCCTGCAAGAGGCAGCGGATGATCTCGACCCGCTGCCGCTCGCCCGCCGAAAGGTCGCCGACGATGCGGTAGGGGTCGATGGGCAGGCCATAGGTTTCCGAGACATCGCGGATGCGCGCGGCCAGGTCGCGCATCGGTGGTGGGGTTTCCATGCCCAACGCGACGTTTTCGGCCACGTTCAGCGCGTCGAACAGCGAAAAATGCTGAAACACCATCGCGACACCCGCTGCGCGGGCGGCGCGTGGCTCGGCCGGGCTATAGGGCGCGCCGCGCAGGGTCATGGTGCCGCTGTCGGGCTTGACCAGCCCGTAGATCATCTTGACCAGCGTGGATTTGCCCGCGCCGTTCTCGCCCAGCAGGGCGTGCACCTCGCCCTCGCGGATGGTGAAGGATACGTCGTCATTGGCCACGACGCCGGGATAGGCCTTGGTCAGCCCTTCGATTGTCAGCAGTGGTTCCGTCACCCCGTGGCCCTTTCCCCCTCGCGATCTTGTCGCCGCGATACCTCAACTAGCCTTGCTGCCACGCCGATGGCAATGGCTTGCGGATGCTTGCCAAGGGCCGGATCGCCGATCGGGCAGGCAATGCGCGCGATTTGGGCAGGGCCGTGGCCCATCGCCGCCAGTCTTTTGCGAAAGCGCGCCCATTTGGTGGCCGACCCGATTACGCCTGCGCTGTCAAAGCCCCGCCGCAGCGCCGCATCGCACAGGGCCAGGTCCAGTGCGTGGGAATAGGTCAGGATCAGATGATGGGCATGCGGCGGCGCATGGGCCATCATCCGCACCGGTTCGGCCACTGGAACAGCCTGCACGCCATCGGGCACCATGTCCGGAAACCGCGCGGCATCTGTGTCGATCCAGGTTATCTCGATCTCGGGCAGGGGGGCCAGAACGCCCACGATCGCCCGCCCCACATGCCCCGCACCCCAGATCCAGACCGGCAGGTCGGGCTGCAAGACCGGCTCGATCATCCAGCCGTCCAGCAGTTGCGCCCGTGGCCGTGCGCCGCGCGACCGCGCATGCTCCAGCACCCGCCGCACCGAAAGCGGCATTTCGCGCGCCCCGCCTGCGGGCCGCAGGACAACCCCGTCCTTCATCTTGCCCGGTAAACTCTCGGGGGGGGCGGCATCGCCGCGGGGGGCAGACAGCCCCCCTTCCCAGCATGCCAACAGCGCGGCGTCGATGATTTCGCACAGCAGTACCACCGACCCGCCGCAACACTGCCCAAGGTCTGGCCCCAGCGCATGGCGGCGCAGCCAGCCCACGCCGCTGGTCAGCGCAGCGCGCGCAGCCCTGGCCGCCTCGAACTCCAGCGCGCCGCCGCCGATCGTGCCCGACTGGCCCTCTGGCCAGACCAGCATCGCCGCGCCCACCTCACGCGGGGACGACCCGGCCACATCGGCGATCACCACGCGGGCGATGGTGCCATGGGCGGCCACGGCGGCCCGCAGGGCAACCAGATCAAGGCTCATCGCGCACCCGTGCGATGGCCGCCAGCACCCGTTCGGGCGTGGCGGGGGCATCCAGCGCGGGGTATCCCGGCCCGCAGGCCGCGACCGCGTCCGACAGTGCCATCAGCGTGGATATGCCCAGCATCAGGGGCGGCTCACCCACTGCCTTCGAGCGATAGATGGTTGCCGCCGGGTTGGGCTGATCCCACAGATCGACATTGAACACCGGCGGCGTGTCGCTGGTGGCCGGGATCTTGTAGGTCGAGGGCGCGTGGGTGCGCAGCCGCCCGGCATCGTCCCAGACCAGTTCCTCCATCGTCAGCCAGCCCGTGCCCTGCACATAGCCGCCCTCGATCTGGCCGATGTCGATGGCAGGGTTCAGGCTGGCCCCCGCATCATGCAGGATATCGACCCGCAGGATACGGTTTTCTCCGGTCAGCGTGTCCACCGCCACCTCGGTGATGGCGGCGCCTTGGGCGAAATAGAAGAACGGCCGCCCCTGACCGCGCGCACGATCCCAGGTGATGTCGGGCGTCTTGTAGAACCCGGTGGCCGACAGGCTGATACGGGCAGAATAGGCGCTTTGCACGGCGTCGGCAAAACCCATGACATGGTCGCCGACATGCACCTGACCATCCGAAAAGCGCACGGCGCCCGGCGTGGTCTGATGGGTTTCGGCCAGATGTCCGGCGATGCGCGCCTTGATCTTTTCGCAGGCGTCCTGCACCGCCATCCCGTTCAGGTCCGATCCGCTGGAGGCCGCGGTGGCCGAGGTGTTGGGCACCTTGCCGGTGTCGGTGGCGGTGATGCGCACATCCTGCAGCCCCACGCCAAAGGCGCTGGCGGCCACCTGCGCAACCTTCTGGTTCAGACCCTGACCCATTTCGGTGCCGCCGTGGTTCAGGTGGATCGAGCCGTCCTGATACACATGCACCAGCGCGCCGGCCTGATTGAGATGGGTCAGCGTAAAGGAAATCCCGAACTTCACAGGCGTCAGCGCCAGCCCGCGTTTCAGGATCGGGTTGGCGGCGTTCCAGTCGCGCACTGCCAGTCGCCGGGCAGCGTAATCTGAGCGCTCGGCCAGCGCTTCGGTCATTTCATGCAGCAGGAAATCGGTGACCTCCATGCCATAGGGTGTGGTGGTGCGGGCCTGCGCCACGGCGGGCGAATGTGGCCCGCCATAGCGCTGCCCGGTTCCCGCACCTTTTGACTGCGCCGCGTCATAGTAATTGGCCTGCCGCACCTGCAACGGATCACGCCCCAGCACATGGGCGATGTGGTCCATCACCCGCTCGATCCCCACCATGCCCTGTGGCCCGCCGAACCCGCGAAACGCCGTGGCGCTTTGGGTGTTGGTGCGCAAACGATGGCTTTCGATCCGGGCGGCGGGCAGAAAATAGGCGTTGTCCGAGTGGAGCATCGCGCGATCCGCCACCGGCAGGGTCAGATCCTGCGCCCAGCCCGCGCGGGTGAAATGCTGGAACGCAACCCCCGTCAGCCGCCCCTGATCGTTGAACCCCGCGCGATAGTCGATGCGGAACTCATGCCGCTTGCCGGTGATCACCATGTCATCATCGCGATCATAGCGCATCTTGCAGGCCCGGCCGGTTGCGCGCGCCGCCACGGCGCAGGCCACGGCCAGCGCGTTGCCCTGGCTTTCCTTGCCGCCGAACCCGCCGCCCATGCGCCGCGTCTCCACCCGCACCATATGCATCGGCACGCCCAGGGCATCCGCCACCTTGTGCTGGATCTCGGTCGGGTGCTGGGTCGAGCTGTGCACCACCATGTCGCCATCCTCGCCCGGCAGGGCCAGCGCGGCCTGACCTTCGAGGTAGAAATGCTCCTGCCCGCCGATCTCGATCCGGCCTTCGATGGTGCGGGGCGCGCTGGCCAGCGCGGCCTCCACATCGCCGCGCGCCCATGTGACAGGACCGTCTTCGAAGTGGCTGTCGGCCTCCAACGCGGCCTCGATGGTCAGAACCGGCGTCTCCTCGGCATAGTCGATCCGTCCCAGCCGCGCGGCGCGACGGGCATGCAGATGGCTGTCTGCGACCACCAGAAACACCGGCTGCCCGACGTAATGCACCGTCCCATCCGACAACAGCGGCTCGTCATGGACCGAGGGCGAGACATCATTGGCAAAGGGCAGGTCATCGGCGGTCAGCACCGCCACCACGCCGGGGGCCGCGCGCACCGCCGACAGGTCCATCGCGGTGATCCGCCCGCGCGCCACGGTGGACAGGCCAAAGCACAGATGCAGCGTGCCTGCAGGCACGGGGATGTCATCGACATAGCGCGCCTGACCCGTCACATGCAGCGGGGCAGAATCGTGCGGAAGGGGTTTGCCGACGCTCATGCCTGCACCTCGCGCAGATCGGTGTATGTGCCGGTCAGCTCGTGAAAATACCTCTCCAGCAGGTTTTGCGCGACCGTCAGCCGATAGTTGGCACTGGCGCGCATGTCCGACAGGGGGGTGAAATCCCGTGCGATGGCCGCTTGTGCCGTGCGGACCGTGTCCAGCGACCACGACTGGCCGATCAGTGCAGTTTCCGCTTGGTCCGCGCGTTTCGGGATACCCGCCATGCCGCCAAAGGCGATGCGCGCGTCGGTGACGATGCCGTCGGTGACGGTGATGTTGAACGCGCCCAGCAGGGCCGAGATATCCTGATCGAACCGCTTGCTGATCTTGTAGCAGCGGAAATCCGGCGCGCTGGCGGGCAGGGTGACGGCTTCGACGAACTCGCCCGCTGCGCGATCCTGCTTGCCATAGTCGATGAAGAAGTCCTGCAACGCAATCTCTCGCCGGGTGTCGCCGTGGCGCAGGTACAGCCGCGCGCCAAGGGCGATCAGCGCGGGCGGGTTGTCGCCAATGGGCGAGCCGTTGGCGATATTGCCGCCGATCGTGGCGGCGGCGCGCACCTGCGCCGAGCCATAGCGCCGGATCATCGCGGCATAGGACGGGTGGTGGGTTTCCATCAGCGTCAGCACCCGATCCATCGTGACGCCCGCACCGATGCGGAGCGTGTCCGGGCCTGCATCTAAGGTTTGCAGATCGGCGCAGCGGTTCAGAAAGATCACCTTGTCCAGGGCGCGCATCTGTTTCGTCACCCAAAGCCCAACATCGGTGGCCCCGGCAATCAGCGTGGCATCGGGATGGGCGGCACAGAGCCGCGCCAGATCATCGGTGGTTTCGGGGCGCAAGCCGCGCTGGGGGGCTGTCTGCCCCCCGTCCCCTGCGGGGACTCCCCCCGAGGATATTTGTCGAGAGAGGAAGTCAGGGTCGTCGTGCAGATGCGCGGGAACGGGGGCCGGTTGCGCAGCGCGGGCAGCGCGCAGGATGGGCGCGTAGCCGGTGCAGCGGCACAGGTTGCCGGCAAGGGCGGTTTCCGGGTCGGTGTCACCGTTCAGGTGGCTGACCGCCATCGAGGCGATGAAGCCCGGCGTGCAGAAGCCGCATTGGCTGCCGTGGTGGGCGACCATCTCGGCCTGCACCGGGTGCAGTTGGCCATCGGGCGCGCTGATGCCCTCGACGGTGCGCAGGGCGCGGCCATGCAGTTGCGGCAGAAACAGGATGCAGGCGTTCAGAGCCCGCGCGCCATGGGCATCGGTGACCATGACGGTGCAGGCCCCGCAATCGCCCTCGTTGCAGCCTTCCTTGGTGGCGGTCAGGCCGCGGGTTTCGCGCAGCCAGTCGAGCGCGGTCATCAACGGGTCGATGTCGCGCAACTCCACTCTCTCTCCGTTCAGAAGAAAGGTGATACTCATGGGATGGTCCTGCCGCCTTACCGGGGTGCCCCGTGGATCCGGGGTGCGCGCACTCGATGCGGCGTAGAAAGCGCGCCTGTTCCTGTCAGTTTTACCAAGGCTAGGCAAGGCATGCCGTGCTTGGCAAGCGAAAAGGCGCGGAGGTTGGGACAGGGCGCAGGCATCTGGTGTTTTTCCGGGCTTTTCGCGGGCGCGTGCCCCACATACTGTGGCAAGCATGATCCAGGCCCCCCGATTCATCCATCTGCGCGTGCACACCGAATATTCCCTGCTGGAAGGGGCGGTGCGGCTGAAAAAGCTGCCCGGCCTGTGCGAGGACATGGGCATGCCCGCGGTCGCCGTGACCGACACCAATTCGATGTTCTGCGCGCTTGAGTTTTCAGTGACGGCCAGCGGCGCGGGCATCCAGCCCATCATCGGCTGTCAGGTGGATGTCGGATACGATCCGGCGCAGCCCGGCCAGCGGCCCAAGCCCCCGGCGGGCGTGGTGTTGCTGGCGCAGAACGAGGCCGGGTATGAAAACCTGATGCGCCTGTCCAGTTGCCTGTATCTGGGCAAGGGTGGCGAGGATCCGCAGGTGACGCCCGAGCAGCTGGCGGAATTCTCGGACGGGCTGATCTGTCTGTCGGGCGGACCGAATGGGCCGGTGGGGCGGCTGCTGCGCGAGGGCGCGCGCGACCGGGCCGAAGCGCTGATGCAGCGGCTCGCGGGGATCTATCCCGACCGGCTGTATGTCGAATTGCAGCGCCATCCGGGCGACGGTGGCCTGCCGCAGCCCGAGCGTCAGACCGAGCAGGGCTTTGTCGAGATGGCCTATGCGATGGGCCTGCCGCTGGTGGCCACCAACGATGTGTATTTCCCCAAAAGCGACATGTACGAGGCGCATGATGCGCTGATCTGCATCGCCGACGGTTCCTATGTCGATCAGTCCGAGCCACGCCGCCGCCTGACGCCGCAGCATTACTTCAAATCGCAGCAGGAGATGATCACCCTGTTCGCCGATCTGCCCGAAGCGGTGGACAACACGGTCGAGATCGCCCGCCGCTGCGCCTATCAGGCCAAGCGGCGCGATCCGATCCTGCCGAAGTTTGCCGATGACGAGGTGCAGGAACTGCGCCGTCAGGCCAAGGCGGGGCTGGAGGACAGGCTGAAGGTCATCCCCCATGCCGCGCCGGTGGAAGAGTATGAAAAGCGGCTGGAATTCGAGCTGGGCATCATCGAGGGCATGGGATTTCCCGGTTACTTCCTGATCGTGGCCGATTTCATCAAATGGGCCAAGGATCACGATATTCCGGTGGGGCCGGGGCGCGGCTCGGGGGCGGGCAGCCTTGTGGCCTATGCGCTGACGATCACCGATCTGGACCCGCTGCGGTATTCCCTTCTTTTCGAGCGGTTTTTGAACCCCGAGCGGGTGTCGATGCCCGACTTCGATATCGACTTTTGCATGGACCGCCGCGAAGAGGTGATCCGCTATGTGCAGGACCGATATGGCCGCGACAAGGTGGGGCAGATCATCACCTTTGGTGCACTGCTGTCCAAGGCGGCGGTGCGCGACATCGGGCGGGTGTTGCAGATGCCCTATGGGCAGGTGGATCGGCTGTCGAAACTGATCCCGGTCGAGGGGGTCAAGCCGGTGTCCATCGCCGAGGCGCTGAAGCAGGAAGAACGCCTGCGCACCGAGGCGCGCAACGAAGAGGTGGTCGACCGGCTGCTGAATTACGGCATGCAGGTCGAGGGGCTGTTGCGCAACGCATCGACCCATGCGGCGGGCGTTGTGATCGGGGACCGGCCGCTGGACCGGCTGGTGCCGCTGTATCAGGATCCGCGATCGGACATGCCCGCGACCCAGTTCAACATGAAATGGGTGGAGCAGGCCGGTCTGGTCAAGTTCGACTTTCTGGGCCTCAAAACCCTGACCGTGGTGCAGAATGCCGTTGACCTGATCAAGAAGGGCGGGCGGCATCTGCATATCGCCCCCGACGGGACCGAGCTTTATCAACCGCCGCCGGGCGGGGTGGATGACATCGGTGCGATCCCGCTGGATGACGAGGCGACCTATAAACTGTATGCCAGCGCCAAGACCGTTGCCGTTTTCCAGGTGGAATCCAGCGGCATGATGGACGCGCTGCGGCGCATGAAGCCCACCTGCATCGAGGACATCGTGGCGTTGGTCGCCCTTTATCGTCCCGGCCCGATGGAGAACATCCCGACCTATTGCGAGGTCAAGAACGGGCTGAAGGAACGCGCCTCGATCCACCCGCTGATCGACCATATCCTTGAAGAAACCCAAGGAATCATCGTCTATCAGGAACAGGTGATGCAGATCGCGCAGGAAATGGCGGGATACAGCCTTGGCGGGGCCGACCTGCTGCGCCGCGCCATGGGCAAGAAGATCGCCGAGGAGATGGCCAAGGAACGTCCCAAGTTCGAAAAAGGGGCTATGGAAAACGGGGTGGACAAGAAAAAGGCCAGCGAGGTGTTCGACCTGCTGGAAAAGTTCGCCAACTACGGTTTCAACAAATCCCACGCGGCGGCCTATGCCGTGGTCAGCTATCAGACCGCGTGGCTCAAGGCCAATCACCCGGTCGAGTTCATGGCCGGGGTGATGAATTGCGATATCCACCTGACCGACAAGCTGGCGATCTATGCCGAAGAGGTCCGGCGCGGGCTTGAGATCGGGATCGTGCCGCCATGCGTGAACCGCAGTCTTGAGACTTTCGACGTTCAGGACGGGCGGCTGGTCTATGCGCTGGGCGCGCTGAAAAACGTGGGGCTTGAGGCGATGCGCCTGATCACCGGGGCGCGCGGCGACAAGCCCTTTGCCACGCTGTATGATTTCGCGCGTCGCGCCGATCTGAAACGCATCGGCAAGCGCCCGCTGGAAATGCTGGCGCGCTCGGGGGCGTTCGACCAGCTGGATGGCAACCGTCGGCGGGTCTTTGACGGTCTTGATGCGCTGGTGAATTACTCGGCCGCGATCCACGAGCAGAAGAACTCCAGCCAGGTGTCGCTGTTCGGCGAGGCGGGTGATGACCTGCCCGAACCGCGCCTGTCGCCGGTGGAGGACTGGCTGCCGGTTGATCGTCTGGCCGAGGAGCACAAGGCCATCGGGTTCTACCTTTCCGGTCACCCGCTGGACGACTACCTGCCCGCGCTGAAGCGCAAGAAGATCATGACAATCGAGGCCCTGCGCGAAAAGGCCGAGGCCGATGGCGCGGCGATCGGCAAGGTGGGGGTGCTGGTCTCGGGCTTGCAGGAGCGCAAGTCGGGCCGGGGCACGCGGTTCTTCCGCATGAACATCAGCGATCCGACCGGGCAGGTCGCGGGCATGGTGATGTTCTGCGATGACTTCGAGGCGACGCGCAAGGTGTTCGAAACCACCGATCACGTGGTCATGACGCTTGAGGCGCGGTTCAACGAAGGGCAGTTCGATCCGATGGGCCGCTCGGTCGCGCCGATGGACGGGGTTGTGGCCGATGCAGGTTCGCCCGGGTTGCGCATCTTTGTCGATGATCCCGGCGCGATTGCGCAGGTCGATACCATCCTGGCCGGAGCGGCGGACACCCTGCGCGGGGTCGGGCGCGGGCCGATCCATTTCTGTCTGATCGGGCCGGACCTGCCCGGCGAGGTCGAGATCGACACCGGTGCCGAATACCCGGTGAACCCGCAGATCAAGGGCGCGATCCGCTCGCTGTCGGGTGTGCTGGAGGTGATCGAGGTCTGACTCTCCCGGCGGGGGTTTGCCGGTGTGCCGCCCGACGCTGGACGGATGCGGGGCATCCGGGCTATCACCCTGAGCATCATTGGGGAGTGAGACAATCGTGAGACATGCCTTAGCCTGTCTGGTCATGGCCGGATTTCTGGCCGGTTGCGCCGATCCGATGGCGGACGTGACCCGCCTGTCGGATGTGGACCTGGCCGAACAGGCCCGGACCGCCGAAGTCGCCGAGCCCGCGTCCGAGGCCGACCAGGAGGCTCGGGGTGGCCTGTTTGCCCGGTTGTTCAACCCCAAGACCACCGCACCGGATGCACCGGCTGAGGACGCGGCTGCCGAAGAGCAGACCGGAACAGGCGGCCCCGCTCCGGAGACCGCCGAGACAACCTCAGCCGAACCGCGGCGGGGTCTGTTTGGCTTGCTCAGGCGCAATGACAGCAGAAACACTCAGGCACAGGTTGCCTCGGTCGATCCCGACGCGGGGACGCAGGCGCGGTTGGGGTCGGTCAATCGCCGCAGCGCCATCGATCCCGACGCGCCCGATGCGCGGCTTGTCGCCCCCGGCACCGTGCTGCCCTATGGCGAGGTGGCGCGGGTCTGTGACATCCCGAAACGCGACATGGGAACCGAAGTCGCCAGCTATCCCGAGCGCCGCCCGCAATACCGCGTCTATGACAGCGCGCCCGGTTCCACCGCCCCGCGCGGCTTTTACGTCACCGGCTTTCCCGATGACTGCGCACGGCAGTTCACTGCCGCCATGGCGATGTTCGCCAGCCCGGGCATGCACGAGCAGCTGCGCTATGGTGCCCCGGCCGAGTCTCTGCCTTACAGCGACACCGATCAGGCCTATGAGACGATCAAACGCCGGGTCTGCGGCGTGGGCCGCAACACGCCCTGCGGCAACCGGATGGGACAGTTGGAGCGTGATACCGCCTTCGTCACCGTCTACGAACGGTTTGGCAGCAATGCCCGCTGGGCCACGATCCTGCTGCACGACGGACAGGTGGTGGCGCGCGATACCAAATCGGGTGGCTGACCGCGGTCAGTAGTGCGGCGGGCGCTCGTCGCCCAGAACCACGCCGCCGGTATTGTCGGCCTCGCGCGTGGCTTCGCGCTGCATCAGCATGGCCACGCGGCGCGTCAGGCGGTCGATCTCGGTCGCCTGAGCGGCCACCACGTCGGACAGATCGTCGACCGTGCGGATCAGATGGGCCAGCTTTTCTTCCAGATGTTCCATTGTGGATTCCCTTGGCTGCACGGGTGGGGTCGATACCATGGCGCGCAGGCCGTGGGAATGGCAGAGTGCGGGGCATCAGGGAGGACAGCATGACAATACGGACAGAACGGCAGGACAGGGTCTTGGTGGTCACCATCGACCGGCCCGCGCAGCGCAACGCGGTGGACCCGGCAACGGCGCAGGCGCTGTATGATGCGTTTCTGGCGTTCGAAGTGGATGACGGGCTGGATGTTGCCGTGCTGACCGGCGCGGGGAATACGTTCTGCGCGGGGTTTGATCTGAAGGCCGCAGCGGGCGGGCAGGCGGATGCATGGCTGCGAACGGTCGATATCCCCGAGGATTGGACAGATCCGGTGGCACAGCCCCTGCCGGGGCCGATGGGGCCGTCGCGGCTGATGCTGTCAAAGCCGGTGATCGCCGCGATCGAAGGGCACGCGGTGGCTGGCGGGATGGAGCTGGCGGCGTGGTGCGACATGCGCGTGGCATCGGGCAGCGCGGTGTTCGGCGTGTTCTGCCGCCGCTGGGGCGTGCCGCTGATCGACGGCGGCACGCTGCGCCTGCCACGGATCGTGGGGCAGGGCAGGGCGAATGACCTGATCCTGACAGGCCGGCCTGTGGGCGCCACCGAGGCGCAGGCGATGGGGCTGGCCGATCGCGTCTGCGCCCCGGGCGATGCGTTGGACGACGCGCTGGCGCTGGCGCACAGCCTGACGCGGTTTCCCCAGGGCTGCGTGCGGGCCGATCACCTGTCGGCGCGTATTCCGGCGGCCGATCTGGCCGCGGGCCTGCGCCGCGAATGGCGCTCGGCCCGGATGTTTCAGGCCGAAGGCGTGGCCGGGGCCGCGCGGTTTTCGGCCGGGGCGGGACGGTCCGGGCGGTTCGACGCGGTTTAGGGCGAGATGTGCCCTACCGCAGACCGGGGGATCGCTTGCCCTTTCAGGGGGCGTGGGGTAGATGCGGCGCGAGTTTGTGGCGCAAGGACCCGACCCATGGCCAAGCAGAAAAAAGCCCCCCGCCCCAAGGCCGAAACGCCCAAGGGCTTCCGCGACTATTTCGGGCACGAGGTGACGATGCGCGCCGAGATGCTGCGCAAGATCGCCGGGGTCTATCATCGCTATGGCTTTGACGCGCTGGAAAGCAGCGCGGTCGAGACGGTCGAGGCTCTGGGCAAATTCCTGCCCGACGTGGACCGCCCCAACGAGGGCGTCTTTGCCTGGCAGGAGGACGAGGGCGACTGGCTGGCGCTGCGCTATGACCTGACCGCGCCCTTGGCCCGCGTCTATGCCCAGCACCGCAACGACCTGCCCACGCCCTATCGCCGCTATGCGATGGGGCCGGTCTGGCGCAACGAAAAGCCGGGGCCGGGGCGGTTTCGGCAGTTCTATCAATGCGATGCCGACACGGTGGGCAGCGGATCGGTCGCGGCGGATGCCGAGATCTGCGCGATGCTGGCCGACACGCTGGAAGAGGTGGGGATCGCGCGCGGGGATTACCTGATCCGGGTGAACAATCGCAAGGTTCTGAATGGGATAATTGAAAGTGTTGCGGAGGGACAAAAACGTGACGCTTTTCCAGATGGGGTGTCGCCGCAAGGATCGGGCGCGTTTGATGAGTTGAAAGCACGTTTGATTGCGAGCACCGACGCTGTAATGAGAACGCTCGACAAATTCGAAAAAGTCGGGGAAGCGGGTATCATTGAGTTGCTAGGGGGTGGGCGAAAAGATGCCTCTGGTGCTTTTATTCCTGGATTGGGGCTTCCTCACTACGTTGTTCACGGCTTTCTAGCATTCCTGCACGCTAAAGCGGAAACGAATGAAGCTACTTTGTCTCGACTCCGTGAAGTAGTTGAATATTCAAATGAGGGTCTGGAAGGCGTCGACGAACTGGCCGAGATAGCCGATCTCCTTGCTGCCCAAGGCTACGGCCCCGACCGCATCGTCATCGACCCTTCCGTCGTGCGCGGGCTTGGCTATTACACCGGCCCGGTGTTCGAGGCCGAGCTGACCTTTGACATCCTCGACGACAAGGGCCGCAAGCGGCAGTTCGGCTCGGTCGCCGGGGGTGGGCGCTATGACGATCTGGTGAAACGCTTCACCGGGCAGGCCGTGCCCGCCACCGGCGTCAGCATCGGCGTCGATCGCCTGCTGGCCGCCCTGCGCGAAAAGGGCCGGATTGACGCGCGCGAGGTCGGCCCCGTGGTGGTCACCGTGATGGACCGCGAACGGATGGCCGAGTATCAGGCGATGGTGGCCGAGCTTCGTCAGGCCGGAATCCGGGCCGAGGTCTATCTGGGCAACCCCAAGCAATTCGGCAATCAGCTCAAATACGCCGACAAGCGCCAGTCACCCATCGCGGTGATCGAGGGCGGCGACGAAAAGGCGCGGGGCGTCATCCAGATCAAGGACCTGATACTGGGGTCGCAGATCGCCGAGACCGCCACCCACGAGGAATGGAAGGACCGCCCCAGCCAGTTCGAGGTGCCGCGCGACCAGATGCTTGCCAAGGTGCGCGAGATCCTGGACATGCACGGGCTATGACCCCGCTGGCATCCGAAATCCGCGAGGCTGCGCGCCTGCGTGACATGTTCACCGCTGTCGGGGCGGTTCAGGTGGAATGCGGCATCCTGCAACCGGCCGACACGCTGCTGGATCTTTACGGCGAGGATATTCGCGGGCGGGCCTATGTCACCTCCGACGCGCTGCGCGGCGAGCAGATGCTGCGCCCTGATTTCACCGTGCCGGTGGTGCAGATGCACATGGCCCACGGGGCCGAGCCCGCGCGCTATACCTATGCCGGGCCGGTGTTCCGGCGGCAGGAGGATGACGCCACACGCGCCAGCGAATACTGCCAGGTCGGGTACGAGGTGTTCGACGGCACCAATCTGGCCGCCGCCGATGCCGAAGTGTTTGCCCTGATCTCCGACGCCCTTGGTGCGGCGCCGTTGCGGGCGGCGACTGGCGATATCGGAATCCTGATGGCGGCGGTGCGCGCGCTCAGCACGACCGGGGCACGCAAGGCGGCCTTGATGCGCCATATCTGGCGTCCCCGGCGGTTCCGGGCGCTGATCGACCGTTTCGCAGGCCGGGTGCCGGTGCCACCCACGCGTGCGGCGCTGCTGGCTGCCGCCGATCCCCTTGCAGGCTGCGCGCCGATGATCGGGCTGCGCAGTCGCCGCGAGATCGCGGCGCGCATAACCGCGCTGCATGACGACGCGGCCGCCCCGCCGATCCCCACGCTTGAGGTCGCGCTGATCGACGCCATTCTGGCCGTGCGCGAAACGCTGCCCTATGCGCTGGAGCGGTTGCGCGACATCGCCGTGGACATGCCCGCCATCGCTCCGGCGGTCGAGCAACTGGCCGCAAGGATGGCGGCGTTGCAGGCGCGTGGCGTCGATGTCGAGCGGCTGGATTTCGAAGCCAGCTATGGCCGCACCACGATGGAATATTACGACGGGTTCGTGTTCGGGTTCTATGCCGAGGCGCGGCCCGACCTGCCACCCGTTGCCACCGGCGGGCGGTATGACGCGCTGACCCGTGTGCTGGGGCAGGGCCGGGCTATCCCGGCGGTGGGGGGCGTGATCCGCCCCGAACTGCTGCTGACGGTGGAGGGCCGGGAATGAGCATCAAGCTGGGCGTGCCGTCCAAGGGGCGGCTGATGGAAAAGACCTTTGACTGGTTCGGCGCGCATGGCATCGGGCTGAGCCGCACAGGGTCCGAGCGCGAATATGCCGGGCAGGTCGATGGCATCGACGGCGTCGAACTGGTGCTGCTGTCGGCGGGGGAAATCCCGCGCGAACTGGCGGCCGGGCGTCTGCATCTGGGCGTGACCGGCACCGATCTGGTGCGCGAAAAGCTGGGTGGTTGGGAGCAGAAGGTCGAGGAACTGGCCGAACTGGGCTTTGGCCATGCGGATCTGGTGATCGCGGTGCCTGCGGCCTGGGTCGATGTGGACGGGCTGGACGATCTGGATTCTGTCGCGTCGGCGTTCCGTGCCCAGCATGGATTCCGGCTGCGGATCGCCACCAAGTATCACCGGCTGGTGCGCGACTTCCTGCGCGATCAGGGCGTGGCCGATTACCAGCTGGTCGACAGCCAGGGCGCGACCGAGGGCACTGTAAAGTTTGAAACGGCTGAAGCCGTGGCCGATATCACCTCGACCGGTGATACGCTGCGGGCCAATCACCTGAAGGTTCTGTCGGACGGGATGGTGCTGCAAAGCCAGGCGACGCTTTTCCGGTCGCGCGTGGCCGATGTCAGCGATCAGGACCGCGCTGTCATGCACGCTCTCGTGGCACAACTGGCACTGGACTGAGGTCTGGGGTGGGCAATCATGCCCACCCCTGTGTTGTCGAGCAATCAGAAGCGGAACGTGCCGCGCAGTTGCACTGTTGTCGCGTCGACGTCGATGCCCGAGTTGTTGAAATCGTCGAACTGGTGGTGCAGCACTTCACCGCCAACGGCGAACTGCTGGGTCAGCATGTGCTCGTAGCCCAGACCGACGAAGTACCCGGTTTCGCTGCCCAGGTTGTCGGTGCTTGCACGTGCAACACCGGTCGTCGCATAGGCCAGACCGTTACCGATCTTGTAACCGGCGCGGGCCTTCAGGCGGGCAACGTTTTCCAGAGTGGTGGCACCGCCAACGTCGATGTCGGCGAAGTCGGCGTCGAGACCGACACCCAGCACGTAGTTGCCATAGTCGTGGTCATAACCGGCGACCAGACCGCCGATCACGCCGTCACCGTTCAGGCCGCCCGTGGCATCAACGTCGCCATAGCCCAACTGGCCACCCAGGGGAATCGCTTTTGGGCCGATCGGTGTGTTTGAGCGCGCTTGCGTCTGAGCCTGAGTTGGATTCTGTAATGTTGGGTG
>NZ_JBHUDD010000145.1:0-26258 GCF_042677865.1 Lacimonas salitolerans
CAAGACAGACAGCAGTTTCTCAGCCTTCATAGCCCTCGCAGCGACCGTTATTCGCCTCAGATGAACGTCAACAGGCCCTAATCGCTTTACGCCGTTTTTCCCGACTTGGCGAGAGGGCGGTTGCGCCGCCCGCCTGCGCCCCGGGTAGCGCCTTGGTTCTTTGACTGAATGCCGATGCACGGGCCATGCACATCGCATGCACACCGAATGCGCAGGGCGCAGCCTTGGCCTATAAAGTCGCGCAGGTCAATTTTCAGCGGGGGAAGGTGGGTTGGCACCCACCCTACGCATCGGGCAGTGCACCTTGGAAAGCCGCCGACACACGGCACGCACCCATCGGCACGCCCCGTAGGGTGGGTGCCAACCCACCACACCCTGACACCACCACGACACCGGCTGACCCCGACAGTCATCCCGGTGGCTCGCCCCTGCCCTACCCTTCGGCTGTGAAGCGGTAGTCGATCTCGGAAAACCGGTCTCGGGGAAAGACATAGAGGAAGCGCAAGCCGTCCGGCCCGGCCACTGTATCGTGTTGCGCCTCACCGGGGATGTACAGCGCCACGCCCGGGGTCAGGCGATGGGCTGTGCCGTCGATTGTCACCGTGCCCGCGCCGGTCAGGCCAAAATAGATCTCGGCGGCACCGTGGCGATGAGGCAGCAGCGTGCCCGACGGGCCGAACTCGGCCACGCCCAGTACCATGCCTTGGGTCTGCGTCTTGTCCGCGCAAAACAGCGTGCGCCAGCGGACCGTGCCAAAAGCCGGATCTTCGCCCCCTTCCAGCGCGATCACCTCGGCATCCACGGCCACCGGCATGGCCGCCAGCGCCATCATGGCAAGGGCCTGCGCCTGCATCTCGCCCAAATGCTCTGTCATGGCGCACCTCCCTGCAACACGCCGTGGTCGATGGTTCGCGTGTAACGAATACGCGCCCCCGGCGTCCGCTCCGAAAGCGACCACGCCGAAGCCGTTTTCAAACCACATGATCTGAATCAAGGCGCAGGGCGTCCGCTTGGGACATACAAGCGCAATTCAAAAAAACCGGATCGGAGACGCGCCATGGATCTGCTTGCCCTCGTCGAATGGATCGGAGAAGCCCCCACCGCCGCCCTGCTTGGCATTCTGACCGGGGTGATCTTCGGCGTCTCGGCCCAGCGGTCGCGGTTCTGCCTGCGCGCTGCCACGGTGCAGTTCGCCCGAGGCCAGATGGGCGACAAGGTGGCGGTGTGGTTCCTGACCTTTTCCACTGCCGTGGTCTGGGTGCAGGGCGCACAGCTGCTGGGGCTGTTCAATGCCGCCGAGGGCCGACAGATGGCCGTGCCGGGCAGCTGGTCGGGCGCGATCATCGGCGGGCTTGTGTTTGGTGTGGGCATGGTGCTGGCGCGCGGTTGCTCGGGGCGGTTGCTGGTGCTGGCGGCCACGGGCAACCTGCGGTCGGTCGTCTCGGGGCTCATTTTCGCCGTGGTGGCCCAGATGAGCCTGTCGGGCATCCTGTCGGACACGCGCAACGATCTGGCCGCCCTCTGGACCACCAGCGGCGGGCGCAACCTCGACCTGCTGGCCACGCTGGGCCTGCCCGACTGGGGCGGGTTCGCCGTCGGCGTGGTATTCGCCGTGCTGGCGCTGGTGCTGTCGTGGAAGAACCGGATTTCCGCCACCCGGCTGGTGTTCGGTGCCGGCGTGGGCTTTGCCGTGGCGGTGGGCTGGGTCGCCACGTTCACCCTCAGCCAGATGGCCTTCGATCCGGTCACGGTCGAAAGCGTGACCTTCTCGGGCCCTTCGGCCCATACGCTGATGTTCTTTCTCGACCGGAACGAGGCGCTGTCCTTCTCGGTCGGGCTGGTGCCCGGCGTCGTGATCGGCTCGATGGTGTCGGCCATGCTGGCGGGCGAGTTCAAATTCGAGGGCTTTGCCGACGAATCCAACATGCGCCGGTCGATGACGGGCGCGGTGCTGATGGGGTTCGGCGCAATGCTGGCGGGCGGCTGCGCCATCGGTGCGGGCGTGACCGGCGGATCGGTCTTTGCGGGCACGGCCTGGCTGGCGCTGTTCTGCATGTGGATCGGCGCCATGATCACCGATGTGCTGGTGGATCAACGCGCGGGCGCGCGCGCCGCTGCCTGACGCCCTATCGCCTGCCCCCAAAGATTCCCCTGCCGTTTCCTCTCTCTGAAAATATCCCGGGGGTCCGGGGGCTGGCCCCCGGCTCCGCGCCTTCAGAAAAAGCTCTGCGGGTCGATGTCCACCGCCAGCCGGGCCTGCGCGGGCAGGCGCACCTGCGCCACCCATGCCGCCAGAGCCGATTGCAGGGCCACGCCCTTGTCGGCCTTGACCAGCAGGCGCACGCGATGCCGCCCCCGGATGCGGGCGATGGGGGCCGGGGCCGGGCCATAGACCTGCGCGCCGATCCGTCGCAACGGACCATCCGCGCGCGCCAGGTGGGTGCCGATGTCGAACGCCACCTGCGCATCGGGCGACGAGATGATGATGCCCGCCATCCGGCCATAGGGCGGTACGCCGGCCTGCGCGCGCTCGGCCGCCTCGGCCCGCCAGAAGCCTTCCTCGTCGCCGGCCAGAATGGCGCGGATCACCGGGTGCTCGGGCTGAAACGTCTGCAACATCGCCACGCCGCGCCGCTCGGCCCGCCCGGCCCGCCCCGCGACCTGCCGCATCAATTGGAACGTGCGTTCCGCCGCCCGCAAGTCCGAGCCTTGCAGGCCCAGATCAGCGTCGATCACCCCAACCAGCGTCAGCAACGGAAAATTATGCCCCTTGGCCACCAGTTGCGTGCCGATGATGATATCCGCCTCGCCCGCGGCGATCGCCGCGATCTGTTCTTTCAGCGCGCGCGCACTGGCGAACATGTCCGATGACAGCGTGGCTACCCGCGCATCGGGAAACAGCGCCTGCGCCTCTTCGCTCAACCGCTCGACACCGGGGCCGACGGGGGCCAGCCGGCCTTCGGCATGGCACGCCGGGCAGGCTTCGGGCATCGGCTTGGTTTCGCCGCACTGGTGGCAGACAA
Source organism: Lacimonas salitolerans (assembly GCF_042677865.1). NCBI lineage: Bacteria > Pseudomonadati > Pseudomonadota > Alphaproteobacteria > Rhodobacterales > Paracoccaceae > Lacimonas > Lacimonas salitolerans. Next base: position 3,024 of record NZ_JBHUDD010000145.1, read on the forward strand.
GGCGCTTGAGAAAGCGATGCTCGACCATGCGCGCGTCGCACTGGTCGCACCCGATCTGATGCCCGCAGGCGCGGCAGATCGTGACCGGGGCATAGCCACGCCGGTTGATGAACAACAGCGCCTGTTCGCCCGCCGCGATGCGCGCCCTTACGGCGGCTTGTAGGGTGGGTGAAACCCACCTGTCGCCCGGCAGCTTTTCGGCCCGCATGTCGATCGCACGCATGTCGGGCAGCACGCTGTCGCCGAAACGGTCCTCCAGCACCAGCTTGTCATACTTGCCGCTTTCGGCGTTGGCCCAGCTTTCGAGGCTGGGCGTGGCCGAGGCCAGCACCACCTGCGCGCCACAGATCGCGGCGCGCAGCACGGCCATGTCGCGGGCGTTATACAGCACGCCCTCTTCCTGCTTGTAGGAGTTGTCGTGTTCCTCATCCACCACGATCAGCCCCAGGTCGCGGTAGGGCAGGAACAGGGCCGAGCGCGCGCCGACCACCAGTTCGGCCCCGCCCTGCGCCACCATCTTCCAGATCCGGCGACGGTCGGTCATCGTGACGCCCGAGTGCCATTCCGCCGGGCGCGCGCCGAACCGCGCCTGCACCCGTGCCACGAATTCCTGCGTCAGCGCGATTTCCGGCAGCAACACCAGCGCCTGACGCCCCCGGCGCAGGCATTCCGCCACCGCCTCGAGATACACCTCGGTCTTGCCCGAGCCGGTGACGCCGCGCAGCAGCGTCGTGCCATAACCGCCCGCCGTGATCCGCGCGCGCAGCTGATCGGCCCCCTGCGCCTGCGCGGGCGTCAGGGTCTTGCCGCCATGGTCAGGGTCCAGCGGCGGGAACGGCAGGTCGCGGGGGCTGTCCTCCTCCACCACGGCACCCTGTTTCACCAGCCCCTTGATCACCGACGGGGTGACGCCCGCCTGTTCGGCCAGTTCGCGTTGCGTGAACGACAGCCCGGCATAATCGCGCAGCACCTCGAGCACGCGGGCGCGCGCATCGGTCATCCGGTCGGGTGCCCCTTGCCCCAGCCGGTAGACCCGGCGCATGGCAGGCGTGTCGCCCAGGCCCGGCGCGCGGGTGGCCAGCCGCAGCATCTGGGTCATCGGTGTCAGGGTATAGGCCCCGGCGCGGGTCAGGAATTCCTGCATCTCCTCGCGCATCGGCGGGGCATCCAGAACGCGGGTGACGCCGCGGATCCTGGACAGGTCATAATCGCCCTTGCCCGGCCCCCAGACCACGCCCAGCACCCGGCGCGGGCCCAGCGGCACCTCGACAAAGGCACCGGGGAAACAGCCGCCTTCGGGCGCACGGTAATCCAGCAGGCGGTCCAGCGGCTGCGCCGTCAGCACCGCGACCAGCTCACCGGGATGAAAGAAATCGCGCACGCGCCCATGCCTCGCCAGATTGGGGTTTCGGGCCTCAGGTCTATGGGGTAAACGCGGGCCAGAGCAAGCCCACCGCCCGCAGGAGGCCCGAATGAAATTTTTCGTCGACACCGCCGACACCGCCGCCATCGCCGAGCTGAACGCGCTGGGGATCGTGGATGGCGTGACCACCAACCCCTCGCTGATCAAGAAATCAGGCCGCGACATTCTGGAAGTGACCAAGGAAATCGCCGCCATGGTCGATGGTCCGGTCTCGGCCGAGGTTGTCGCGACCGAAGCCGAGGCGATGATCGCCGAGGGCCGCAAGCTGGCCGCCATTGCCGAGAACATCGCCATCAAGCTGCCGCTGACATGGGACGGGCTGAAGGCCTGCAAGACCCTGTCGGCCGAGGGGCACATGATCAACGTGACGCTGTGCTTTTCCGCCAATCAGGCGCTGCTGGCGGCCAAGGCGGGGGCGACCTTCATCAGCCCCTTCATCGGGCGGCTGGACGACATCAACCTTGATGGCATGCAGCTGATCGCCGATATCCGCCAGATCTATGACAACTACGGCTACGAGACGGAAATCCTGGCCGCGTCGATCCGCACCGTGAACCACGTGACCGAGGCCGCCCGCATCGGCGCCGACGTGATGACCGCCCCGCCCGAGGTGATCCACAAACTGGCCCAGCATCCGCTGACCGATGCCGGGCTGGCGCAGTTCCTGAAAGACGCCGAAAGCGCGGGCATCAAGATCGTCTGATCCTTGTATCGCTGCACGATTTTCCCAAGGCCCGCCGCGCAGGCGGGCCTTGTGCGTTGACATCCGGCGGACAATTCCCGAATCTCGGGAAAAAACATGCAGAAACCTGCGCCCCCGCCTGCTATACACGGGCAAAACAAGACCGAGGCGAGCATGACCACCAAGCCCAGGATAGAAGACACCTTGCGTGACCGGATCATGTCGCAGCCCGATGTGATCCTGGAAGATACCGACCTGATGCGTGCGCTGGTCGCGGCGAATGAGCGCGCGATGGGCGGCAATGTCGTCGATCTGCGCGGGATCGCCATGGACCGGCTTGAGGCGCGGCTGGGCCGTCTGGAAGACACCCATCGCAGCGTGATCGCCGCCGCCTATGAGAATCTGGCGGGCACCAATCAGGTGCACCGCGCCATCCTTCGCATGCTTGACCCGGTGGATTTCGAGACCTTCCTGCGCGATCTGGGCGGCGAGGTGGCCGAGACCCTGCGCGTGGACGTGATGAAGCTGGTGCTGGAATCGCTGCAATCTGACACCGATCCGGCGGTGCACCGGCTGGGCGATGTGCTTTGCGTGGCCGAACCGGGGTTCATCGACGACTACCTGACCGGTGGGCGCGGCAGCCCGCCACGGCAGGTCACGCTGCGCCAGATGGAAGAGGGCAGCGAGACTATCTATGGCGAGGCGGCGGGCTGGATCCGCTCCGAGGCCTGTCTGCGGCTGGATTTCGGTCGCGGTCGTCTGCCCGGCATGCTGGTGATGGGGGTCGAGGACCCGCATCAGTTCTCGCCCGCGCAGGGCACTGATTTGCTGACATTTTTCGCAGGCGTTTTCGAACGGGCGATGCGCCGCTGGCTGTCATGAGCCTGATCTCGCCCGCCGCCCGCGATGCGCTGGCCGAGTGGCTGGAGCGCACCAAGGCGCTGAACGGTGCGTCGGAGAACACCCTCACCGCCTATCGCCGCGACGTGATGGATTTTCTGTCCTTTATCACCCTGCACAAGGGCGACACGCAGGGGCTGGGCGCGCTGGCGCGGATCACCGTGTCCGACATGCGGGCCTGGATGGCCGCCACGCGCGGCCCCGATCTGGGCGCGCGGTCGTTGGCGCGCAAGCTGTCGGCGGTCAAGAGCTTTTACCGCTGGCTCGCCGAGCGCGAGGGGTTCGAACCCACCGCCGTTCTGGCCACCCGCTCGCCGAAGTTTCAAAAGAAACTGCCCCGTCCGCTGGCCGAGGATGCGGCGCGCGACATGCTGGCGCGGGTGGAGTTGCAGGCCAGCGCGCCTTGGGTCGCGGCGCGCGACGTGGCGGTTGTGACGCTGCTTTATGGGCTGGGCCTGCGGATTTCCGAGGCGCTGTCGCTGACCGGGCGCGATGCGCCGCTGGCCGACCGGCTGATCATTCGCGGCAAGGGTGGCAAGGAACGCGTGGTGCCGGTACTGCCCGCAGCAGTTCATGCAGTAGATGAATATGTGGCGCTATGCCCTTTCGATAAAACGGAAAATGCACCGCTGTTTCGCGGTGTGCGCGGTGGGGCGCTGAACCCGCGCGCAATCCAGAAGGTGATGGAAGCCGCACGGATGCAACTGGGCCTGCCCGCAACGGCCACGCCGCACGCGCTGCGACACAGCTTTGCCACGCATTTGCTGAACTCGGGCGGGGACTTGCGGGCCATTCAGGAACTGCTGGGCCATGCCTCGCTGTCCACCACGCAGGCCTACACGGGCGTCGATACCGCCCGGCTGCTGCAGGTCTATGACGCGACCCATCCACGGGCCGCCACACCCCGAAAGGCAGGTTGATTTGTCACTGCGATTCAAGGCGTTATCGGTTCATCTTCTGACAGCGACAGGCGCGGTCTTTGCCATGCTGGCGCTGCTGGCGGCGGTCGATGAAAAGTGGAGCCTGATGTTTCTGTGGCTGGTCGTGGCCTTTGCGGTGGATGGCATCGACGGGCCGCTGGCGCGCCGCTATGACGTGAAATCCAACGCGGCCGAGTTTGACGGCGTGCTGATGGACCTGATCATCGATTATCTGACCTATGTGTTCATCCCGGCCTATGCATTGTTCAAATCCGACCTGTTGCCGGGTTGGGCGGGATGGATCGCGATCATCATCATCACCTTTGCCAGCGTCGTGTATTTTGCCGATACACGAATGAAATCAAAGGACAATTCCTTTTCCGGCTTTCCCGCCTGCTGGAACATGCTGGTGATCGTGCTGTTTGCGCTGCACCCCAACTTCTATGTCATCCTGGGGTTGGTGGCGGCCCTGTCGGTGGCAATGTTCCTGCCGCTGAAGTTCATCCACCCGGTGCGCACCGAACGCTGGCGCACGGTGTCGTTGCCGGTGGCGCTGGCCTGGACCTTTTTTGCCGGCTGGGCCGCCTGGGTCGATTTTCACCCCGAAAGCTGGGCGCATTGGGGCCTTGTGGTCACCAGCGTCTACCTGACACTGGTGGGGATCGTGCAGCAGGTGGTGCCGCAGCGCGGGGCTGGGGATAAGGTCTGAGCATTGTCAGGTTTCGACAAGGATTCGACGCTTGCCTGTGGATAACCGGGGGCCGACAGTCAGATCAGCAACGCGCCTGCACCCTCGTGGCGCAGCAGCCAGACCTTGGTTTCCACCCCTGCACCCCCCGAGAATCCGCCCAAGCCCTGCGCGCCCAGCACGCGGTGGCAGGGGATGAAGATCGGGATCGGGTTACCGCCGCAGCCACGCCCCACGGCCTGCGCGGGCAGGCCCAGTTCACGGGCCAGATCGCCATAGGTGCGGGTTTCGCCATGCGGGATGGCGGCGATGGCGGCACAGATGCGGGCCTGTGCGGCGCTGGCCTCGACCTGCAAAGGCAGATCAAAGACGTGCCGCAGGCCTTTGAAATACTGATCCAATTGCGCGGCGGCCCGATGCAGCAGCGGACTGTCGTCGCAACCCGCACCACCCCAGCGCAACGCCGTGATCGCGCCCTCGTTTTGCGTGATCGTCACCGCACCCACGGGCGTATCGACGGTTCGTTCCATTGTCATGCGTCCGGCCCCAACCGCAACCGGATCGGGCCGTGCGCGGTGTGCGGATCGACGGGCCGCCCCTTTTGCGTGGCCAGCAGCGGCAGGGTCGCCGCCACCGCCCGCACGCGCGGCATCAGGGGCCGCCAGTCGGAGGCGAGACGGCGGGCAACCTCGGACGGACAAAACGATTTATCCGCGCCACGCGCGCGGGCCAGCGCCATCAGGCAGGCCGCAATCTCTTCGTCATCAGGCGTCATGCCCGCGATGATGGCGTGAAAAAGGGGGGCTGTCTGCCCCCCTCTTGGCCTTGCGGCCAATTCACCCCCCGAGGATATTTCCAGAGAGAGGAAACACAGGCTCAGCCAAGCGCCGCGCTGCACCGCCCGCAGGTTTCGGGATGGGCGTGCTGGCCCACGTCGGGCAGGATTTTCCAGCAGCGCTGACACTTCTGGCCCTCTGCCTTGGCGAAGGTCACGCCGATGCCTTCGATCTCGGGCATGCGGAACGCGTCTGCCGGGGCGGGATCGGCGGTCAGGGTGATGTCGGAGGTGATGCAGATATCCTCGAACGCGACGGTTTTCAGCGCGGCCAGCATATCGGCATCGGTCACATGCACCAGCGGGGCGGCCTCGAGGCTGGCACCGATGACCTTGGCGGTGCGCTGCACCTCGAGTGCGGCGGTCACCACGCGCCGGGCGCGGCGGACCATCGCCCATTTTTCCGCCAGCGCCTCGTTGCGCCACTTGGCGGGCGTATCGGGCATGTCGCGCAGGTGCACGCTGCTGCCCTCACCGGGAAAGCGCGACAGCCAGACATCCTCGGTCGTGAAGGGCAGGATCGGGGCAAGCCACGTTGTCAGCCGGTGAAACAGCAGGTCCATCACACAGCGGGCCGCGCGGGCACGGTCGGTGTCGCCATCGCAATAAAGCGCGTCCTTGCGGATGTCGAAGTAGAACGCCGACAGGTCCACCGTGCAGAAGTTGAACAACTGCTGGTACACGCCCTGAAAATCGAACGAGGCATAGCCCGCGCGCACCTGATCATCCAGTTCGGCCAGACGGTGCAGCACCCATTGCTCCAGCTCGGGCATGTCGGCAGGGTTCATCCGATCGACTTCGGAATAATGCCCCAGCGCGCCCAGCATGAAGCGTAGTGTGTTGCGCAGGCGGCGATAGCCATCCGCCACGCCTTTGAGGATCTCGGGCCCGATCCGCTGGTCGGCGGTATAGTCGGTCTGCGCCACCCAGAGCCGCAGGATATCAGCCCCGTATTGTTTCACCACGTCGTCAGGCGCGATGGTGTTGCCCAGCGACTTGGACATCTTGTTGCCCTTTTCATCAAGGGTAAACCCATGCGTGACCACGTTGCGATAGGGTGCGCGGCCCAGCGTCCCGCAAGCCTGCAACAGCGAGGAATGGAACCAACCGCGATGCTGGTCGGTGCCTTCCATGTAGACATCTGCGATGCCGTCCGCCGTGCCATCGGCCCGGTCGCGCAGAACAAAGGCGTGGGTCGAGCCAGAGTCGAACCACACATCGAGAATGTCGAACACCTGCTCCCAGTCATCGGGGTTGTAGTCTGGCGCAAGGAACCGCGCCTTGGCGCCGTCCTGATACCAGGCATCCGCGCCTTCGGCCTCGAATGCGGCGGCGATGCGGGCGTTCACGGCCGGATCGCGCAGCAGGAAATCGGGATCAGAGGGCTTTGTGCCACGCTTCGTGAAACAGGTCAGCGGCACACCCCAGGCGCGCTGGCGCGACAGCACCCAGTCAGGCCGGGCCTCGATCATGGAATACAGGCGGTTGCGCCCGCTTTGCGGCGTCCATTTCACCAGACTGTCGATCGAGGTCAGCGCGCGGCTGCGGATCGTGGTGCCATAGGTGTCCTGCCCGTCGTTCAGGTCGCGGTCGATCGCGGCAAACCATTGCGGGCGGTTCAGGCGGATCACCGGCGCCTTGGAACGCCAGCTGTGCGCATCCGAGATCGTGATGCGCTGGCGGGCCAGCAACGCGCCCACCTGCACCAGCTTGTCGATCACCGCCTTGTTGGCACCGCCGGACTTGCCCTTGTCGTCATAGATCCGCTGCCCGCCAAAGAACGGCAGATCGGCGCGGAAGCTGCTGTCATCCATGATGTTGAAGGTCATCTCCAACCCGTGGTCGCGCCCGATCTGGTAGTCGTCATCGCCGTGGCTGGGGGCGGTGTGCACGAACCCGGTGCCGGCATCGTCGGTGACGTGATCGCCGGGGTAGAGGGGCACGGGGTAGTCCCATTCGCCTTGCGCGTCTGCGGCACCATGAAAAGGATGGTGACAGACCAGCGCCGACAGCTCGGACGCAGACACATCGCGAAGGCGACGCACCATGCCGTACTCAAGCCGGGCGCGCGCAAAGGCGGTTTCGGCCAGCGCGTCGGCGATGACATAACGTTCGCCGACACTGGCCCAGCATTCGTCCGGCGTGCCCGTGACCTCGTATAGCCCGTAGCCGATGTCCGAGCCAAAACAGATGGCCCGGTTCTGAGGAATGGTCCAAGGTGTCGTGGTCCAGATCAAAACGGCCGCACGCCCCAATAGTCCAGCAGAAGCTAACGCATCAGGCTCGGCGTCTTGGTCAGACTCAGGATACATCTTTTTCGCAAGCTGATTAACATGCTCTGCGCGAGCCTCTGAAACGCCTGCTACAGGGAACTTGACCCAGATCGCATCGGTCTGGCGGTCGTGATATTCCACCTCCGCCTCGGCCAGTGCCGTCTTTTCCACCGGCGACCACATCACGGGTTTCGAGCCCTGATACAGCGCGCCGTTCATCACGAACTTCATGAACTCCTCGGCGATCACGCGCTCGGCGTGGAAATCCATCGTCAGGTATGGATCGGCCCAGTTGCCGGTGATGCCAAGCCGCTGGAATTCGTCGCGCTGGATGTCGATCCAGCCCTCGGCAAAGCGGCGGCATTCCTGCCGGAAATCGACAAGCGGCACGTCATCCTTGTCCAGACCCTTGGCGCGGTACTGTTCCTCGATCTTCCATTCGATCGGCAGGCCGTGGCAATCCCAGCCCGGCACATAGCGCGCGTCGCGGCCCATCATCTGGTGGCTGCGCACGATCATGTCCTTGATCGTCTTGTTCAGCGCGTGGCCGATATGCAGGTGGCCGTTGGCATAGGGCGGGCCGTCATGCAGGGTGAAGGGCGTGCGCGGGCCGTCCTTGGCCTTGTCGCGCAGGCGGTCATAGATGCCGATGCGGGCCCAGCGGTCCAGCCACTCGGGCTCGCGCGTGGGCAGGCCCGCGCGCATCGGAAAATCGGTTTTTGGCAGGTTCAGCGTGGCTTTGTAGTCGGGCGTTTCGGCGCACATGTCCGGGCGTCCTCTGGGTCAGATCTGCGGTATGGGTGGGGCGGCGCGGCAGGCCATGCGCCATTTTCCCGGCGACCTGATCATGTCAGGGCGCCGGGCATGTAATTCGAATGACTATGGCCATGGTGTGCATCATGGCGCGGGTTATAGGCCGGGCGCGTCCAAGCGTCCAGAGGGGGCAGACCCGTGCAAGATGGGACGCGATGCCGCCTGTTGCATCCCCGCGCCGCTGTGGCATGAAAGGGGCGATAGGAGCCACCATGACCGCCCTGCCCCCGCGTTTCGACATATCCGAGGACGAGATTGCCCGCGTTGTCGCGCGGTTCTATGCCCATGTGCGCGATCATCCCGGGCTGGCGCCGGTCTTTGCCGCCCATGTCGAGGACTGGCCCGCGCATGAGGCATTGGTGACGGAGTTCTGGAAAACCTCGATCCTGCACACCACTGGCTATGGCGGCAACGTGATGCGCACGCACAAGGAGGCCGGAAACGTGCGCCCCGGCATGTTCGACGCCTGGCTGGGCCTGTTCGACATGGTGCTGCGGGCCGAGCTGGACGCGCACAAGGCCGCCGCCTGGAGCGCGCTGGCCCACCGCATCGGGCGCACTTTGCGCGCAGGCGTGGTGGAACGGATGCAGCAGGGGCCGGGCGGCGTGCCGATCCTGCGCTGACCTCTGGACAGGGCAGATTTGCAAAGGCACCATGCCGCAATCGCAAATCTGCAAAGCCGGGGGCCGGATGTCTGTCAAGAAACTCTATGCCGGGGCCAAGCTGCGCGAGACCCGGCAGCGCCTGTCGCTGACGCAAAAGGATTTCGCCGCCAAGCTGGGTGTGTCGCTGCCCTATCTCAACCAGATGGAGAACAACAACCGCCCCGTCAGCACCACCGTGATACTGGCGCTGGCGCAGGAGTTCGGCTTTGACGTGACCGAACTGGCCACCGGCGACAGCGAGCGGCTTGTCAGCGACATGCGCGAGGCGATGGCCGATCCGGTGTTTGGCGACAGCCCGCCGCCGATGGCCGATCTGCGGCTGACCGCCTCGAACGCGCCCGCGCTGGCGCGCGCCTTCATCGACCTGCATCGCGCCTACCGGCAGACGCATGAACGGCTGGCCAGTCTGGACGAGGCGCTGGGGCGCGAGGAATCACGCCTGCAACCCAGCCCCTGGGACGAGGTGCGCGATTTCTTTCACTACTGCGACAATTACATCGACGCCGTGGACCGCGCCGCCGAACATGCCGCGGCGCAGGCGCAGGGCCGCCCCATGCGCGCCTATGCGCCCGAGATGCTGGAACGTGCGGGGATCACCCTGCGGGTGGCCGACAGCGACCGGCTGCGGCGGTTCGATCCCGAAACCCGCGCGCTGACCCTGTCGAACCGCGCGGCGCCAGAGACCCAGACCTTCCAGATGCTGTTGCAGATCGCGCTGGTGCAGCAGGACAAGCTGCTGGAGGCGACGCTGGATTTCGCGCGGTTTCGCAGCGACGAGGCGCGGTCGATTGCCAAGATCGGGCTGGCCAATTATTTCGCCGGGGCCGCCCTGATGCCCTATACAAGGTTTCTGGAGGCGGCCCAGAGCGACCGGCACGATCTGGAGCGGCTGGCGACGCGGTTCTCGGCCTCGATCGAGCAGGTGGCGCACCGGCTGTCCACGTTGCAGCGGCCCGGAGCCAAGGGGATACCGTTCTTTTTTGTCCGGGTGGATCAGGCGGGCACGATCACTAAGCGGCACAGCGCCACGCGCCTGCAATTCGCGCGGTTCGGCGGGGCCTGTCCGCTGTGGAACGTGCACCGGGCGTTTGAGACGCCGGGGCGGTTCTTGCGACAACTTGCCGAAACGCCCGACGGGGTGCGATACATCAACCTGGCCCGCGATGTCAGCAAGCCGGGCGGATCGTTCGGTGCACCCACCCGTCGCTATGCCATCGCGCTGGGATGCGAGGTGCGCCACGGCGCGGCGCTGGTCTATGCCGACGATCTGGACCTGACCAACCCGCGCGCGTTCGAACCGATCGGGATTTCCTGCCGCATCTGCGAGCGCGCGCAATGCCATCAACGCTCGGTCCCGCCGCTGGAACGGCGGCTGAGCATCGACACCAACGAACGCGGCGTGCTGCCCTATCGGGTGGAGTGAGTTGCGGGCGGCACCGTCAAGGGCCGCCCGCAAACTGAATATCGCTCGGGTCAGGCTGCTGTCAGCATCCTGTAGATCTCGTCCTTCAGGGCCGCACGCTGCTTGCGCATCTCGGCCATGTGCAGATCGTCGGTGGGTTGCACATCGGTTTCGGCGCGGTGCACGGCGCGATTGATCTCGTGGTATTCCTCGGCCAGACGGGCGAAATGCGCGTCCGAGGTTTTCAGCGCGCTGATCTTGTCGGCGTGTTCGGGAAATTCCTCGAGCAGTTCGTGCGGGGTGTGGGACATGCGCAGTTTCCTTCCTGTTGTCGTGTCAGGTCACACGATACGCAGGGGCGCAGCGCGCCAGCCTTGATACGGATCAAGCCGGGCGATGATTTTCGCGGCACTCAGGCCATGTCTGCCCCGTATTCCAGCACCAGTGGCACGATCACCTCTTCCTCGTCGGTCAGGTGGCGGTTCAGAAACCGCTTGAACCCTTCGTGCCGCGCCAGCAGGACACCAGCCTGATCGCGTCCCACATATTTTCCGCCCTGCCCTGATTGCAGCGCACGCAGCAGCGCATTTGTATCCTCGGCCAGCGCGTGCAGATGACCGTCCAGCGCGTGGTGATCGTGATCCAGCAGCTCGAACGCGCCTGAGACCCGCGAATCCAGTGGCTTGAACTGCGGGAAGTAATGATCGTCCTCGATCCCGTGGTGGCCGTGCAGTTGTTGCAGGAAAAACCCGGTGTAGCGGCTGAGCTCGGGGCCGTAGCGCTGGCCCGCCTTGTCATCCAGAAACCCCTGCGTGTCGGTGATCAGCTTGTCCAGCACCTGCCGGAACATCAGGTGCCGGTCCAGCCAGAAGGCCGTCAACTCGTTGAAATTCGCATGCCCGCGCCAGATTTCGCGCGGATACTTGTCGGCCAGAACGCGCAGATGCTCGGGCAGGCCGGTTCGGGTGGCAAGGGTCAGATCGTTTTCCATGGGCTACATATAAACGACGCCGCGTGCGACGCCATCCGGCCAGATTGCACAGCACTTGTGCGGTGTTCAGCGTTTGGCGCGCCGCCAGCCGGCGCGACGCGCCTCGGCCTCGGAACAGAACCAGCGTTCGCCCTTGGAGGTGTCGATGCGCGTCCTGTCGTACCATTGCTGGCCCGGCATGTGATAGATGCGCTTGCCGTCCTTCGAGATGTTGCCCTTGATCGGGCAGCCCTGCGGCGCGTTGGCCAGGTGCGTGGCCCCCTGCGCGGCCCGGCCCGCGGCCCTGAAATCCGCCGGTGACTGGATGCCCGACCCATGCAGGCCCCGCCCGTTCACCGCCGCGGTCTTTTCGTCCAGATCGTAATCCCAACTGTACCTGCGATAGGCAAAGGCCAGACCGTCGCGCACCAACTGCTGGCCGATGTCCTGCTCACCCACAAAGCATTTCGCCACCGTGCGGCCATATCGGTCGGTATCGACCTGCTGACAGGTCACGCGCCGTCCATCGAGTAGCGTGCTCAACTGGTCAGTGACCCATAGCCCGCAAGACCAGGGCGGCGCACCATTGCCTCCGCAGAACTGGTCGTTCTCGGGCGCGTCGATCCCGTGCAGGCGCACGGTGACCCCATCCACCTTGATCGTGTCGCCATCTATCACCCGTGCCACCCCCGCAGGGACGGCAAGCGCGGGTGTGGCGAAGCTGGCCAGGGCCAGAACAAATGCGGCACAAATTCTTAACATTTCGTTAACTTCCGCGCAGGCCAGCGCGAAATCAACCGGGTTTGTTAAGAAAGGTTAAGAATGTGTTAACGGAACTACCGCTGCGCGCCCTGCCAGTCGGGGTGCATCCACGGTTGCACGTTCTCGGGCGGCAGGGGATCGCGGCCCAGAATGTGATCGCTGACCTTTTCGCCCACCAGAATCGACGGCGCGTTCAGGTTGCCGTTGGTGATGCGCGGAAAGATCGAGCTGTCGGCCACGCGCAGCCCCGAAACTCCGATCACCCGCGCCTGCGAATCGACCACCGCACCCGGATCATCCGCCCGGCCCATCCGGCAGGTGCCGCAGGGGTGATAGGCGCTTTCGACATGCTCGCGGATGAAATCGTTCAACGCCGCATCCGATTGCGCGGCCTCACCCGGTTGAATCTCGTGTTTCACGTAAGGTTTGAAGGCGTCCTGCGCGAAAACCTCGCGGGTCAGGCGGATGCACTGGCGGAAATCGTGCCAGTCGCTGTCATCGCTCATGTAGTTGAACTGGATCTTCGGCGCGTCGGCGGGATCGGCGCTGCGCAGGGTGACCGCCCCGCGCGAGACGGACCGCATCGGGCCGACATGGGCCTGAAACCCGTGGCCTTCGGCGGCGACCTGCCCGTCATAGCGCACGGCGATGGGCAGGAAATGATACTGGATGTCGGGATAGTCCACGCCCGCGCGGCTGCGGATGAAGCCGGCACTTTCGAACTGGTTCGACGCCCCCGGCCCGGCCTTGGCCAGAAGCCATTGCAGGCCGACCCAGGCCTTGCCGAACGGGTTCCAGTGCTTGTACAGGCTGATCGGCTGGCTGGCGGCCATCTGGATATACAGCTCCAGATGATCCTGCAGGTTCTGGCCCACGCCCGCGCGGTCGGCCACGACGGGCACGCCATGCGCGGCCAGATGCCCGGCGGGGCCGATGCCGGACAGCATCAGCAGTTTCGGCGTGTTGATGGACGAGGCTGCAAGGATCACCTCGGCCTGCGCCTCGATCACCTCGGTGCGCCCGCCCCGCGAGACCTCGACCCCGATGGCGCGGCCATCGGTGATCACCACGCGGTGAGCCAGCGCGCGCACCATGGTGCAGTTCGGCAGCTTGAGCGCGGGTTTCAGATAGGCCTGCGCCGCAGACCAGCGCCGCCCCTGCCAGACCGTCATGTCATAGGGGCCAAACCCCTCTTGCTGATGCCCGTTATAGTCGCCGGTTTCGGGGTATCCGGCCTGCACCCCGGCCTGCACGAAGGCCTTGACCAGCGGGTTGTCGCGCCGCCCGCGCGTCACATGCAGCGGGCCATCGGTGCCGCGCCAGCTTGGGTCGCCGCCATGGCCGCCATCGTGCCAGTGTTCCATCCGCTTGAAATAGGGCAGCACATCGGCATAGCCCCAGCCATCCGCGCCCTGATCGCGCCAATGGTCATAGTCGCGCGCATGGCCGCGCACATAGATCATGCCATTGATGCTGGACGATCCGCCCACCACCTTGCCGCGCGGACAGGCCAGGCGACGCCCGCCCAGATGCGGCTCGGGCTCGGTCTGATAGCCCCAGTCATAGCGCGTCATGTTCATCGGGTAGGACAGCGCGCCGGGCATGTTGATCAGCGGCCCCCAGTCAGAGCCGCCATGCTCGATCACGATGACGCTGCGGCCCGCCTGTGCCAGCCGATACGCCATGGCACACCCGGCGCTGCCCGCGCCGACGATAACGTATTCGGCCTGCATCAGAACGGGGCCTCGACCCGGCCCATGCGGACGTAGACGGATTTGAGCTGGCTGTAGTGTTCGATCGCGGCCTTGGAGTTTTCGCGGCCCACGCCCGAGAGTTTCGATCCGCCAAAGGGCATTTCAACCGGCGCGTCATTGTAGCTGTTGATATAGCAGGTGCCGGCCTGAAACCCGGCGGCCACGCGATGCGCGCGCGCCAGATCGCAGGTGAACACGCCTGCCGCCAGCCCGAATTCGGTGGCATTGGCGCGGGTCAGGGCCTCGTCCTCGGTGTCGAAATCCAGAACACACATCACGGGGCCAAAGATTTCCTCACGCGCGATCGCCATGTCGTCGGTGACATCGGCAAACACCGCGGGGGTGATCCATGCGCCGGGCTTATCGATGCGCATGCCGCCGGTGACCAGCCGCGCGCCCTCGTCCACTCCCTTGGCGATGTAGTCGAGCGCGATGCGAAGCTGCGCCTCGCTGACCATCGGGCCAAAGTTGGTCTCAGGGTCCATCGGATCGCCGATGACGGCGGTCTGCAGGCGTTCGGTCAGCCGCTGTAGAAACGCCTCGAGGATACCGCGTTGCACGAACACCCGCGTGCCGTTGGAGCAGACCTGGCCACTGGAATAGAAGTTGCCAAGGATCGCCCCGCCCACGGCATCGTCCAGATCGGCATCGTCAAAGACGATCAGGGGCGATTTGCCGCCCAGCTCCATCGTGACGTGTTTCATGCCTTCGGCGGCGGCGGCATAGACCTTCTTGCCCGTCGGCACCGAGCCGGTGAGCGAGACCTTGGCCACGCGCGCATCCGTCACCAGTTGCGCGCCCACCTCGCCCGCGCCCTGCACCACGTTGATCAGGCCCGGCGGTGCGCCCGCTTCGGTCAGGATCTCGGCCACTTTCAACGCGCAGAGCGGCGTGGTTTCCGAGGGTTTGAACACCATCGCATTGCCGCAGGCCAGCGCGGGCGCGGTTTTCCAGCAGGCGATCTGCGTGGGGTAATTCCACGCGCCTATGCCCACGCAGACGCCCAGCGGTTCGCGGATGGTATAGGCCCAGTCACCGCCCGGCAGCGGGATATGCTCGCCGGTCAGGCTGCCTGCCAGCCCCCCGAAATACTCCAGCGCGTCGGCCCCGCTGGTGGCGTCGGCAACGCTGGTTTCCTGATAGGGCTTGCCGGTGTCCATGGTTTCCAGCACCGACAGGTCGTGATTGCGGTCCCGCATGATGTCGGCGGCGCGGCGCAGGATGCGGCCCCTTTCGGTTCCGGTCATCGCGGCCCATGCGACCTGCGCACGGGCGGCGGCGGCCAGCGCGCGATCGACGATGGCGGGGGTGGCGCAGTGCAGCGTGGCGATGGTTTCGCCCGTTGCCGGATAGATCACCGGCAAGGGGATGCCTGCCGTGTCCTCGACATACTGGCCGTCGATGAAATGGCTGGCGATGGGTTGCACGTTCATGGCGTTTCCTTTGGTCTGAAGCGCAGCGGCTCGTATGACACGCAGACATGCTGCGCATAGGCCGGACGGGCGCGCAGGCGCGCGTAATAGGCGGCAAGGTTCGGCAGGTCGGGCCGGGTGAAAGGCATCTCGAAGTAGCGATACAGCCCGTGTCCGGTCAGGATGTCGGCAAAGGTGAACGCGTCACCCGCCAGCCACGGCCCCTGCCCCAGACGGGCATCCAGCAGGGTGGCCAGCGGGGCAATCGCGGCCTCGCCCTCGACCAGTTTCGCAGGCGTCAGCAGCGCCGGATCGGCGCGCACCAACGGATAGAACAGCCCGGTCAGCAGGGTGGGCATGAAGGCGGTCTTGATCCATTCGGCCCAGGCATCCAGCGGGCCGCGCCGCGCGGGATCTTCGGGCCAGAACGGGGCCGCGCCATAGCGCGCGCACAGGTAGCGGTGGATGGCTGCGCTTTCGAACAGCGCCACATCGCCATCGCGCAGCGCGGGCACCAGCCCCATCGGGTTCATCGCGCGATACGCGGGCGTGTCGGTGCCGCCGTGCACATCGCCGTAATCCAGGCGTTCATGCGCCAGCCCCAGTTCGGCCAGTGTCCACATCACGATCTGCACGTTGGACGAGGTCGCCCTGCCGTAAACGGTGATCATCCGGTCATTCCCCTCGCGGAAAGCGTTGGCTTTCCTCCAGCGTGTTCAGGTCCATGTGGTTGCGCATGTAGCGTTCCGACGCCTTTTGCAGCGGTTGATAATCCCACGGGTAATAGCCGCCCTGCCGCAGCGCCTCGTACACCACCCAGCGGCGGGCCTGGCTTTGCCGCACATCGGCATCGAACGCTTCAAGGTCCCAGCGCGCGGCGGCCATGATGCGGAATTGTTCCAGCGTGTCGGCATGGGCGGGGTCTTCGGCCAGATCGGTCAGTTCGTTGGGATCAGCCTCCAGATCGAACAGTTGCTCGGGGTCGAGCGCGCAATTGGTGTATTTCCAGCGCCCCTGCCGCAGGGCGATCAGCGGGGAATAGCTGGCCTCGGCGGCGTATTCCATCGCCACGGGGCTGCGGCGGGCAGCGCCCTGCTGCAGGGGTTTCAGTGTCTCGCCCGTGGTCCAGGGCATCACCGCATCCATGCCCACGCCCGCCAGATCGCACAGCGTCGGGCACAGGTCGATCGTGCTGACCGGATCGGCCACCCGCCCCGGTGTCATGTCGGGGGCCGCGATCATCAGCGGCACGCGGGCAGAGCCATCATAGAACGACATCTTGAACCACAGCCCGCGCTCGCCCAGCATGTCGCCGTGGTCGCTGACAAAGACCACGATCGCCTCTTGTCGCGTATCCTCGAGGGTTTGCAGAACCTCGCCGATCTTGTCGTCGAGATAGCTGATGTTGGCGAAATAGGCGCGGCGCGCGCGGGCGATGTGATCGTCGGTGATGGTATAGCTGCGCCAGTCGTTGGCGTCGAAGATGCGCTGGCTGTGCGGATCGTGATCGTCATAGGCCATCGCGGGCACGGTCGGGGCCAGGTGCGCGCAATCGTCGTACAGATCCCAGTACTTGCGGCGCGCCACATACGGATCATGCGGATGGGTGAAACTGACGGTCAGGCACCAGGGGCGATCGTCCTTGCCACGGGCCAGGTCATAGACCTTTTGCACCGCGTGGAACGCGACCTCGTCGTCATATTCCATCTGGTTGCTGATCTCGGCCACGCCGGCGCCCGTGACGCTGCCCATGTTGTGATACCACCAGTCGATCCGCTCTCCGGGTTTGCGGTAGTCGGGCGTCCAGCCGAAATCGGCCGGGTAGATGTCGGTGGTCAGGCGATCCTCGAACCCGTGCAGTTGATCGGGGCCGACGAAATGCATCTTTCCCGACAGGCAGGTGTAATACCCGGCACGGCGCAGGTGATGCGCATAGGTCGGGATGCTGGATGCAAACTCCGCCGCGTTGTCATAAACCCCGTTCTGGCTGGGCAGCTGCCCGGACATGAAGGCCGCCCGCCCCGGCGCGCACAGCGGACTGGCGGTATAGGCATTGGCGAACCGCGTGGATCGCGCCGCCAGCCGTTTGAGGTTGGGCGCGTGCAGCCAGTCGGCGGGGCCATCGGGAAACAGCGTGCCGTTCAGCTGATCCACCATGATGATCAGGATATTGGGATGCGTCATGGGTGCGCCCTTTCCAGTTCAAGGTCGAGATAGCCCAGCACCTGCGCCGTCGCCTGCGCCCCGTCAGGCGCGTCGCGGCCAAGGCTTTGTTGCAGGTAGACCCCGTCGATCAGCGCGGCGATCCGGTCGGCGGCGCTGGCAGCGCGCTGCCCGATCAGAGGGCGCAACGCGTGGGTCAGGTTGGCGCGCAGACGGCGCTGATAGATCGTCAGCAGGCGCTGCGCCTGCGGCGCGCGACGGGCCAGAACGTAAAAATTCATCCACGCCGCCACCGTGTCGGCGCGAAAGTTGCGCGGGCTGAAGGACGCGCGCACGATGGCCTGCACCCGCTGGTCCGGCCCCTGCACCATGGCCAGCGCGCCGCGTACCTCGGCGGCATAGACGCCCATGGTGTGACGCATGGCGGCCAGCAGCATATCCTCTTTCCCGCCGAAATAGTGATGCGCCAGCGCACTGGACATGCCCGCACGGCGCGCGATCTGCGCCACGCTGACGTCCAGCGTGCCGGTGGCACCGATCTCGGCAATCGTGGCTTTCACCAATGCGTCGCGGCGTATAGGCTCCATCCCGAGCTTGGGCATGATCTTGACCCCCAAGTTGACCTTTACCCGGATAAATGGTTTTTAATTGACTCGTCAATCAATAAAAGCCGAAACAATGGGAGATATCATGATGACCATGCGAACCACAATTTCCGCGTTGGCCCTGATGGCCGCCGCCCCCGCAGCCTGGGCGCAATGTGACACGGTGCGGTTTTCCGATGTCGGCTGGACCGACATCACCGCCACCACGGCGACCACCACCACGGTGCTTGAGGCGCTGGGATACGAGACCGATACCAAAGTTCTGTCGGTGCCGGTCACCTATACCTCGATGGCGGCGGGCGATATCGACGTGTTCCTGGGCAACTGGATGCCCACGATGGAGGCCGACATTGCCCCCTACCGCGAGGCGGGCACCGTCGACACGGTGCGCACCAACCTGACCGGTGCGAAATACACGCTGGCGACAAATGCCGCGGGCGCCGCACTGGGCATTGCGGATTTTGCCGACATCGCCGAGCAGGCCGAGGCGCTGGACGAGACCATCTATGGCATCGAGCCGGGCAATGACGGCAACCGCCTGATCATCGACATGATCGAGGCCGATGCCTTTGGCCTGTCGGGCTTTCGTGTGCGCGAAAGCAGCGAACAGGGCATGCTGGCGCAGGTCGGCCGCGCCGACAGCCGCGACGAGCCGGTGGTCTTTCTGGCGTGGGAACCGCACCCGATGAATGCGCGCTACGACCTGACCTATCTGACCGGCGGTGATGACTGGTTCGGCCCCGATCTGGGGGGTGCCACGGTGCTGACCAACACGCGCGCCGGCTATGTCGAGGAATGTCCCAACGTGGGCAAGCTGTTGCAGAACCTGGAATTCACGCTCGAGATGGAAAACCAGATCATGGGCGCGATCCTGGATGACGGGCAAGACCCGGACGCGGCCGCCGAGGCATGGCTGAAGGAAAACCCCGACATGCTGGACGGCTGGCTGGACGGCGTGACCACCCGCGACGGCGGTGACGCGATGACGGCTGTCAAGGCGGCGCTGGGTCTGTAACCGGGTCGCGGCGCAGGTACGGGCCTGCGCCGCACCGCACCAAAAAGGGGGCTGTGATGGCCGAAAACAGCCTGATGGGATGGATCGAGGGCAACCCCATCCCCGTGGGCCGCTGGGCCGCCAACCTGTTCGACTGGCTGCAACGGGATTTTGCGGGCGTTTTCGATGCCCTGTCGGATGCGCTGGAGACGCTGATCGAGGCCATCCTGTGGGTGCTGCAAACGCCGCATCCGCTGCTGGTGGTGGCGGTTCTGGCGGTTCTGGCCTGGGCGCTGCAACGCCGCTGGCAGGCCCCTGCCCTGCTGATCGCGGGATTCCTGTTCATCATCAATCAGGGCTACTGGGAGGAAACCACGGAGTCGCTGACGCTTGTGCTGTCGGCCTGCGTGGTCTGCATGGGGCTGGGTGTGCCCATCGGCATCGCCGCCGCGCACCGGCCCCGGCTTTATGGCTGGATGCGGCCGGTTCTGGATCTGATGCAGACCCTGCCGGCCTTTGTCTATCTGATCCCCGCGATCGTGTTTTTCGGCATCGGCATGGTGCCCGGCCTGATCGCCACGGTGATCTTCGTGCTGCCCGCCCCGATCCGCCTGACCCATCTGGGCATCACCGCCACGCCGCAACCGCTGCTTGAGGCGGCGCAGGCATTCGGCGCCACGCCGCGCCAGACCCTGTGGAAGGTCGAGCTGCCCTATGCGCTGCCGCAGATCATGGCGGGGCTGAACCAGACCATCATGCTGTCGCTGTCGATGGTGGTGATCGCCGCCCTTGTCGGGGCCGACGGGCTGGGCGTGCCGGTGGTGCGCGCGCTGAACCGGGTGGACACCTCGCTGGGGTTTGAATCCGGGTTTGTCATCGTGGTGCTGGCCATCCTGCTGGACCGCCTGTTGAAGGGGCGCACGAAATGAGCGCGGTCAGCTTTCACAACGTCTCGATCGTGTTCGGCGACAAGCCTGCCAGCGCGCTGCCGCTGATGGATCAGGGGGCCAGCCGCGAGGAAGTGCAGCGCGAGACCGGACAGGTTCTGGGCGTGCATGAGTGCAGCCTCGAGGTGGACGCGGGCGAGATCCTCGTGCTGATGGGCCTGTCCGGATCGGGCAAATCCACGCTGCTGCGGGCCGTCAACGGGCTGAACCCGGTGGTGCGCGGCCATGTCGAACTGGCCAGCGAGCAGGGCCGCGTGAACGTGACCGGGGCCAATCCCGCCACCCTGCGCCGGTTGCGGCAACAGACCGTGGCGATGGTGTTCCAGCAATTCGGCCTGCTGCCCTGGCGCAGCGTGCGCGAAAACGTCTGGCTGGGTCTGGAACTGGCGGGCATGCCCCGCGCCGAAAGACAGGCGCGCACCGACGAGGAACTGGCCCTTGTGGGCCTGTCCGACTGGGCCGATCGTCGCGTGGCCGAATTGTCGGGCGGCATGCAGCAGCGCGTGGGGCTGGCCCGCGCCTTTGCCACCCGCGCGCCCGTGCTGCTGATGGACGAGCCGTTCTCGGCCCTCGATCCGCTGATCCGAACCCGGCTTCAGGACGAGTTGCTGGACCTTCAGGCGCAGCGCAAGCGCACCATCGTCTTCGTGTCCCACGATCTGGACGAGGCGTTCAAGATCGGCAACCGCATCGCCATCCTGCAAGGCGGGCGGATCGTGCAATGCGGCACCCCGCAGGAGATATTCACCAACCCGGCAACCGACTACGTGGCGGATTTCGTGGCGCATATGAACCCGCTGGGGGTGCTGTGCGCACGCGACGTGATGGAGCCGGTCGCCGGCAGCCCGGCGCAGACGCTGCCCGATGATGCCAGCATCCAGACAGTCATGCAGGCCGCTCAAGGCACCGAGGCACCCGTCGGCGTCACGCGCGACGGCAAGCTGGTGGGCCAGATCACCCGCGACCGCATCCTTGGCAAACTGCTGGACCCGCGCAGCCCCTGACGCAGCGCATCATGAGTCGGGGCGCAGTGAGTCGGGGCGCGGTCAAGGATGGCCGCAGGCCACCGCGCATCGCGCGGCTTGTCCTTGACGGCGGCGCGACTCACATAACACTCGATCAGGCGCGTTCAGGGCAGACCTGCCCCTGAACCGCCTCTCGGCAGAAGATCCGCACCGCACAGTCCGGCGCAGCGCAGGTTTTGCACGTCGCCTTGGCCAAATCTGAACAAAAAGCGCGCGGTAGCGCTCCTTTGGATCAGACCCACCTGACAGGTCACACCTTGGTGGCGGGCGCGGCAGGGGTGACGCCGCGGCGTTTTAGCACCGCCTCGCGCCAGGTGATGAAACTGACCGAAGCCATGATGACCAGCCCGCCAAACACCACCCAGGGGTCCACCGCCTCGCCAAAGAACAGCGCACCGACGGCCACCGCCCAGACCAGTTGCAGGAATGTGACCGGCTGGGTCACCGTCAGCGGCGCGCAGCGAAAGGCCAGCGTCATCGTATAGTGTCCTGCCGTGGCCAGAACGGCGACCCCGAACAGCACCATGATCGTGTGCCAGTCGGGAGTGACCCAGACCACAGCCGCCATCGGGGCCAGGCCGATGGTCACCCAGAACGACATCATGCCGACCACCACGATGGCGCTGGTCTCGTCCGTCAGCACCTTGGCCAGCAAATACGAGGCCCCGAACACCACCGCCGCGAACAGCATCGCAAGGTGTCCGGGCCCCACCTCGCGAAAACCGGGCCGCAGGATGATCAGCGCCCCCAGCAGCGCCACCAGCACGGCGACGATGCGGCGCAGGGCCAGACGCTCTCCCAGAAACAGCGCAGCCCCTATGGTGACATAGATGGGGGCCAGGTAATTCATCGCCGTCACATCCGCGATCGGGATTCGCGCCATGGCAAAGAACCACAGCGCCACGCCCACCGAATGGGCCAGACCGCGCAGGGTGAACAGGCCCAGTTGTCGCCGGGTCAGCTGGGCCCGCAGCATCGGACGGATCATCGGGATCACGAATACCAGCCCCAGCGCATAGCGGATGAAGGCCGCCTGGGGCGACGGGATCTCGGTGCCAAGATACTTCACAAGAGCGGTCACGCCCACGAACAGCATGCCGGTGACAACCATCCAGATGACACCCAGAACCGGGCGTTGCGCGGGGGAAAGATCGCTCATGCCGCAATGAACACATGTTAACGACCGGACTGCAAGGCCCTCAGGCGCCCAGCACCAGTTTGGCGGCGATCGCCCACATCACCGTGCCCACGAACGCATCCAGCACCCGCCATGCGGCGGGCCGTGCAAACAGCGGTGCCAGCAGCCGCGCGCCGTATCCCAGCGAAAAGAAGAACACGAAACTGGCCGTCATCGCCCCTATGGCAAAGGGCATGGCCGGGTATTGCGCCGAGATCGTCCCCAGCAGAACGACCGTGTCCAGATAGACATGCGGGTTCAGCCATGTCAGCGCCAGGCAGGTCAGCAGCGCGCTGCGCAGCCCCCCCGCCTGTGGCCCGGCCTGCATCGCCGCCCCGCCGCGCCAGGCCGCCAGAAACGCCCGCGCGCCATAGACCAGCAGAAACGCCGCGCCGCCGTAGCGCATCACCGGCTCCAGCCACGGCAGCGCCTGCGCCAGCGCGCCGAAGCCTGCGACACCGGCGGCGATCAGGGCGGCATCCGATATCGCGCAGGTCAAAACGATGGGCAGCACATGCTCGCGCCGCAGACCCTGCCGCAGCACAAAGGCATTCTGCGCACCGATCGCCAGGATCAGCGAAAACCCAAGGGAAAACCCCGCCAGTGCGGCA
This sequence comes from Lacimonas salitolerans, assembly GCF_042677865.1. Classification (NCBI taxonomy): domain Bacteria; kingdom Pseudomonadati; phylum Pseudomonadota; class Alphaproteobacteria; order Rhodobacterales; family Paracoccaceae; genus Lacimonas; species Lacimonas salitolerans. Next base: position 26,045 of record NZ_JBHUDD010000145.1, read on the forward strand.
CTCATCACCCATCTCCTTTTCGCTGCGATAGCCTGTTCACAAGGGCGATGCAATTTCCGACTTTTGGCGGGAAACCGGGCTGAGAGGCCGGGATAGGTCGGCCCATGTGGCCAGAAGCAGAAAAAGTTGAAAAAGCTAGTCACCTGAATCTGAAGTTCCTGCCAGTGTTTTCTGGCAGAACCTTTTGACGGAGGCGAGGATTTCGTCGGCGGAC